>NZ_JBVJGZ010000012.1:0-240680 GCF_055587025.1 Streptomyces sp. NPDC048600
CCCCCCCCCCCCCCCCCCCCCCCCCCCCCCCCCCCCCCCCCCCCCCCCCCCCCCCCCCCCCCCCCCCCCCCCCCCCCCCCCCCCCCCCCCGCTGCAGTTTTACGGGATTTACGCGGACTTCCGGCGACATGCGCCGGGGCCTCGCCGTGGCTGGAATCAGCCCCTCCCGAGCGCCCGGGTCAGTTCGATCTCGATCACGACCCGAGTGGGGTTCGAGGACGGCGTCCGCTCGTAGCGCTCGGCGTAGCGCCGTACCGCCTCGGCCACCCGCTCCGGGTCGTCGTGCACGAACGCCCTTCCCTCCAGCGTCGCCCAGCGCCGGCCGTCCACCTGGCACACCGCGACCGGAGCGCCCTGCGGGCCCGCTGCCAGCACGTTCCTCGCCTTGCTGCTGGCGCCGTCGGTGATCACGCGGGCGAGCCGCGCCCCGGGATCGTAGGTCACCCCGACCGGTACGACGTGCGGGGTGCCGTCCGGGCGCAGGGTTGTCAAGGTGGAGAGATGGCGTTCCCGCCAGAAGGCGAGGTACTCGGGGTCAGGAACGGCCAGGTCCTGCGAGTGCGTCCCCCGGGGTGTGCGCGCGCTCTTCGTCGTCATGCCGGGAACCTAACCCCAGGGAACCGCCCCCGCTCACCCTTGAGTGGAATAGACTCAACTTTGTGTACGTTACCTGAGTCAGCACTGGGAGACGTGGCACTGACGGCTGACGCAAGGAGGAGAAGGCGAACGTGGACGCCGAGCTGACCAACCGGAGCCGGGACGCGATCAACGCGGCCAGCAACCGCGCCGTGACCGAGGGGAACCCGGACCTCACCCCTGCCCATCTGCTCCTGGCTCTGCTCCAGGGACAGGACAACGAGAACATCACCGACCTGCTCGCGGCCGTCGACGCCGACCAGGCCGCCGTGCGGGCCGGAGCCGAGAAGGTGCTCGGCTCGCTGCCACGCGTGACCGGGTCCACCGTCGCGCCCCCGCAGCCCAACCGGGAACTGCTGGCCGTCATCGCCGACGCGCAGTCCCGCGCCAAGGACCTCGGTGACGAGTACCTGTCCACCGAGCACCTGCTCATCGGTGTCGCCGCCAAGGGCGGTGCCGCCGCCGACGTGCTCACCGCTCAGGGCGCCGGTGCGAAGAAGCTGCTGGAGGCCTTCCGCAAGACCCGCGGCGGGCGGCGCGTCACCAGCGCCGACCCCGAGGGCTCCTACAAGGCGCTGGAGAAGTTCGGCACCGACTTCACCGCCGCCGCCCGCGAGGGCAAGCTCGACCCGGTCATCGGGCGGGACCAGGAGATCCGCCGGGTCGTGCAGGTGCTGTCCCGGCGCACCAAGAACAACCCCGTCCTGATCGGCGAGCCCGGCGTCGGCAAGACCGCCGTCGTCGAGGGCCTCGCCCAGCGGATCGTCAAGGGCGACGTGCCCGAGTCGCTGAAGAACAAGCGGCTGGTCGCGCTGGACCTCGGGGCCATGGTCGCGGGCGCGAAGTACCGCGGCGAGTTCGAGGAGCGCCTGAAGACCGTCCTCGCCGAGATCAAGGCGAGCGACGGGCAGATCATCACCTTCATCGACGAGCTGCACACCGTCGTCGGCGCGGGCGCCGGCGGCGACTCCGCCATGGACGCGGGCAACATGCTGAAGCCGATGCTGGCCCGCGGCGAGCTGCGCATGGTCGGCGCGACCACGCTGGACGAGTACCGCGAGCGCATCGAGAAGGACCCGGCGCTGGAGCGGCGCTTCCAGCAGGTGCTGGTCGCCGAGCCGAGCGTCGAGGACACCATCGCGATCCTGCGCGGGCTCAAGGGCCGCTACGAGGCCCACCACAAGGTCCAGATCGCCGACGCGGCCCTGGTCGCCGCCGCCACGCTCTCCGACCGCTACATCACCTCCCGCTTCCTGCCCGACAAGGCCATCGACCTGGTCGACGAGGCCGCCTCCCGGCTCCGTATGGAGATCGACTCCTCCCCGGTCGAGATCGACGAACTCCAGCGCGCCGTCGACCGGTTGAAGATGGAGGAGCTCGCCCTCGGCAAGGAGACCGACGCCGCCTCCCGCGAGCGGCTGGAGAAGTTGCGCCGCGACCTCGCCGACAAGGAGGAGGAGCTGCGCGGGCTCAACGCCCGCTGGGAGAAGGAGAAGCAGTCCCTCAACCGGGTCGGCGAGCTGAAGGAGAAGCTCGACGGCCTGCGCGGCCAGGCCGAACGCGCCCAGCGCGACGGCGACTTCGACACCGCCTCCAAGTTGCTCTACGGCGAGATCCCGACGCTGGAGCGCGATCTGGAGGCCGCCTCGGAGGCCGAGGAGGAGGCCGCGAAGGACACCATGGTCAAGGAGGAGGTCGGCTCCGACGACATCGCCGACGTCGTCGCCTCCTGGACCGGCATCCCGGCCGGCCGCCTGCTGGAGGGCGAGACCCAGAAGCTGCTGCGCA
The DNA here is from genome assembly GCF_055587025.1 of Streptomyces sp. NPDC048600. Lineage (NCBI taxonomy): Bacteria > Bacillati > Actinomycetota > Actinomycetes > Kitasatosporales > Streptomycetaceae > Streptomyces > Streptomyces sp. NPDC048600. The sequence continues at coordinate 2,425 of NZ_JBVJGZ010000012.1, forward strand.
TGGAGGAGGAGCTGGGCCACCGGCTGATCGGCCAGACCGAGGCCGTGCGCGCGGTCTCCGACGCCGTACGGCGCTCGCGGGCCGGGATCGCCGACCCGGACCGGCCCACCGGCTCCTTCCTCTTCCTCGGCCCGACCGGCGTCGGCAAGACCGAGCTGGCCAAGGCGCTCGCGGACTTCCTGTTCGACGACGAGCGGGCCATGGTCCGCATCGACATGTCCGAGTACGGCGAGAAGCACTCCGTCGCCCGTCTGGTCGGCGCGCCCCCCGGCTACGTCGGCTACGAGGAGGGCGGTCAGCTCACCGAGGCAGTCCGGCGCCGCCCGTACAGCGTGGTCCTGCTGGACGAGGTGGAGAAGGCGCACCCGGAGGTCTTCGACGTCCTGCTCCAGGTCCTCGACGACGGCCGCCTCACCGACGGCCAGGGCCGCACGGTCGACTTCCGCAACACCATCCTGATCCTCACCTCGAACCTGGGCAGCCAGTACCTGGTCGAGCCGATGACCTCCGAGGAGGAGAAGAAGCAGCAGGTCCTGGAGGTGGTGCGGGCCTCCTTCAAGCCGGAGTTCCTCAACCGCCTGGACGACCTGGTGGTCTTCTCCGCCCTGTCGAAGGACGAGCTGGGCCGGATCGCCCGGCTCCAGATCGACCGGCTGGCCCGTCGGCTGGCCGAGCGCAGGCTGACGCTGGAGATCACCCCCGAGGCCCTGGCCTGGCTGGCCGACGAGGGCAACGACCCGGCCTACGGTGCCCGGCCGCTGCGCCGCCTCGTGCAGAGCGCCATCGGCGACCGCCTCGCCCGGGAGATCCTGGCGGGCGAGATCAAGGACGGCGACACGGTCCGCGTCGACACCTTCGGCGAGGGGCTGATCGTCGGCCCGGCGAGCGGGAAGTCCCTCTGAGGAAGTGAACGGAGAGTGACCGTCCGGCATCGCGTGGCCAGCCCCCTCACCCGGGGGCGGGCCGCGCTGTGCTGCGATCGGCCGGATCGTGTCCGCCGAGGGCTGACAGGGGTAGTCGGGGGTTGCCACGCCCCTCCCCGCATGGGGGAGGATGACGGAATCCGTACGAAGGGAAATTCACGGTGAGCATCGACCCGTCCTCGATTCCGAACTTCGGGGGCCAGCCCCAGCCGTCCCAAGGACCGGCGGGCCCCGTCGTCCCGGATCAGGACCTTGTGAAGCAGCTCCTGGACCAGATGGAGCTGAAGTACGTCATCGACGAAGAGGGCGACCTCGCGGCGCCGTGGGAGACGTTCCGTACGTACTTCATGTTCCGCGGCGAGGGGGAGCAGCAGGTCTTCTCGGTGCGGACGTTCTACGACCGCCCGCACGAGATCGGGGAGAAGCCGCAGCTCCTGGAGTCGATCGACGACTGGAACCGGCGCACCCTGTGGCCGAAGGTCTACACGCACACGCACGACGACGGCGCGGTCCGTCTGATCGGCGAGGCGCAGATGCTGATCGGCACGGGCGTGAGCCTCGAGCACTTCGTGTCCTCGACGGTGAGCTGGGTGCGCGCGGCCATCGAGTTCGACCGCTGGCTGGTCGAGCAGCTCGGCCTCGAGCAGGACGTCGACGGCGCGGAGAAGCCGGAGGACGGCGAGGGCGAGTAGCCCCCGGAGCCGGTCCGCTTCCCCGAGCGCGGCCCGGCCGCGTCGGCCTGCCCGCCCCCCGGGGGCGTGCGCGGTCGCAGCGGTCCCGGTGGCGGGTGCGCCACCAGGACCGGATACGCGCGTATCCGTACGAGAGCCCGGCCAGGGCACGGACCACCCCACGGTGGCGTGCCGGGGCCGGGCTCTCGCCGTGCCGTGACCGGGGCCGGTCGCTGCGGGCCGCCCGGCGCCCGTCCACAGCCTGTGGGTAACTTTTCCGGGCGTGGGCGCGGGCGCGGGCACCGGCACCCTGGCAGCGCAGGTCGCGGCTGCCCTCACCCCCGTACCGCCAGCCCCTTCAGCCGCGCCGCCGCCTCCGCCAGCACCTCGCGCCTCTTGCAGAAGGCGAACCGTACGAAGGGGGCGCCCGCCTCGCGGTGGTCGTAGAAGACCGCGTTGGGGATGGCCACCACCCCCGCCCGCTCCGGCAGCGAGCGGCAGAAGGCGAAGCCGTCGCTCTCGCCGAGGGGCCGGATGTCGGTGGTGATGAAGTAGGTGCCCGCGGTCCGGAACACCTCGAACCCGGCGTCCGCCAGCCCCGCCGCCAGCAGATCCCGCTTGGCCCGCATGTCCTCGCGGAAGGCCGCGAAATAGCTGTCGGGCAGCGCCAGTGCCTCCGCCACCGCGTACTGGAAGGGACCGGCGGACACGTAGGTCAGGAACTGCTTCGCCGACCGTACGGCCGTGACCAGGGCGGGCGCGGCCGTCACCCAGCCCACCTTCCAGCCGGTGAACGAGAACGTCTTCCCGCTCGACCCGATGGTCACCGTCCGCTCCCGCATCCCCGGCAGGCTCGCCAGCGGCAGATGCCCGGCGTCGTCGAACACCAGGTGCTCGTACACCTCGTCCGTGACCACCAGCAGGTCCCGCTCCACCGCCAGCTCGGCGATCGCGGTCAGCTCCTCGCGGGTGAGGACCGTGCCGGTCGGGTTGTGCGGGGTGTTGACCAGCAGCAGCCGGGTGCGGTCGGTGACCGCGGCGCGCAGCTCGTCCAGGTCCAGCCGGAAGGCACCGCCGTGCGGGCGCAGGGTGACCGGCACACGGGTGCCGCCGGCCATCGCGATGCAGGCCGCGTAGGAGTCGTAGTACGGCTCCAGGGCGACGACCTCGTCCCCCGGTTCGAGCAGCGCCAGCAGGGACGCGGCGATCGCCTCGGTGGCCCCGGCGGTGACCAGCACCTCGGTGTCGGGGTCGTAGGACAGGCCGTAGTGGCGCTGCTGGTGCGCGGCGATCGCGGTGCGCAGCTCGGGGACGCCGGGGCCCGGCGGGTACTGGTTGCCGCGCCCGTCGCGCAGCGCCCGTACGGCGGCCTCCCTGACCTCCTCGGGGCCGTCCGTGTCCGGGAAGCCCTGGCCGAGGTTGATCGATCCGGTGCGCAGGGCGAGGGCCGACATCTCGGCGAAGATCGTCGTCCCGAACTCGGCGAGCCGACGGTTGAGGAGCGGGCGCGCGGTGGAGGTCATGGCGGCCATCCTGCGCCGAACCTCTGGAGTTCCTCAACTAGCGTTCGCTGATTCGGGCCTGGGGGAGTGCTCAACGGGGCATCTCTGACCAGGAGTGGAGCCGTCGTCGACTGTCGTCGTCTGTCGCCGTCGGCCACCCTCGGACGGCCCACAGACGGCCCGGCTCGAGGCCCTAGAAGATGAACAGTCAACGAACTTGCAGCAGTTCGGAGGGTGTCCGTCCTAACCCTTCAGGGTCGTCGGGCGACAGGAGTACCCCTGGGGTCAATCTCATTGCTATCTGTTATCGAGTGAATGCATGGCGCAGTACTTCTAACTGCCCTGTAGCGCATGCTCACCAGGATGCGACAGCTCAGTTACGGTAATAGACTGGCTCTATATGGCGATGTGAGATGGTCGTCGCTCAGTTCTAGTGACACTCTGTCAAATGCTGTCGCTGGACAGCCTCTTAGAGTGTTTCGCTGAAGTTGCTCTGTGAACCCTGTGCCGAGAGGTATGTGCGGGTACGGAGTGTTTTGGCAACGTGTGCGTGTCTCTGTTGCTGATGGCGACCACGCAACTGCGACTTGCCATAGAGGAGACGGCCATGACCGAGTCAAACGGTGCTCCTTACGAAGGATCGAATCTTTACGCGGCGGGCTCGGACAACCGAGTGAAGGGTGAGGTAGTCATCAGGCTGGATCCCGACGTTGTCGAAACTCCAGCAGTAAAGCGAACTCCTCTTCACGGCACATTTGACACCCGCCCGACCCTCGGTGTTCCGGCGGTCGATGAAGTCCTTACCCGCCTTGGGGCCAGATCGATCAGCTCTCTCCATCCCTTGCCGCCGACAAGAGCGGCAGGGCTCCACATGTTCTCCCGGGGGCCCACGGATCTGACGTCGGACTATTTGAGGATCCGGTTCTCTTCAAAAGAGCCTCTCGAAAAGGCAGTTGATCGCCTGGGACGCCTCGGTGAAGTGGCTCTCGCTGCGCCCAATCGCTGGCGTGAGACCTTCGCTTCCCCGGCTTCGGTATCTTTCCCGCACAACACGAATCAGTGGGGGCTGAGCAGGATCTCCTGCCCAACCGTGTGGCAGCGCAATGTCGGAGCAGCCGAAGTCACCGTGGCTGTGATCGACACCGGTGTTGATCTAGACCATGCGGATCTAACTTTCCTGCGTGGGGCAAACCTTGTAGCCCTGGGCAGCGACCCGCCAGTTGAACCCGGGTGGGTCTTCGAGGGGGTCTATGAGCAGCCAGGGGGCGACCCCGAGGACGAGGTGGGTCACGGAACGCACGTTGCCGGGACCATCTCCTGCGATCCCACCCTCAACACCATGCATATCGCGGGAGTTACGTGGAAGTGCAGTCTCCTGCCCGTCCGCGTCATGGCTCGCATGCGTCGGCTCAGCGACGATCTAGTCACTGGCTTCGGCACCAGCGTGGACGTTGCCTCGGGTATTTGGTGGGCGGTGGAGCATGGTGCTGAAATCCTGAACTTGAGCCTAGGAAGCTACGAGCCCACACCTTGGGAGGAGGAAGCGATAGAGAATGCGGTCAGAAACGATGTCGTGATCGTCGCCGCAATGGGTAACGATGGGATTGCAGAACCATGCTTCCCTGCGGCGTACCCGGGAGTCATTGCGGTTGGGGCCACGACGATGACCGATCAGCAGGCGGACTTCTCGAACAGTGGGCCTCACATTGATGTCTCTGCTCCGGGCGCGAAGATCTGGAGTACGTTCCTTGGGAATACCTACGCAGAGCTAGATGGCACCTCCATGGCGGCGCCGCATGTCGCCGGCGTTGCGGCCCTCCTCCGCGCTGGCCGCCCAAGCCTGTCTGCCGCGGATGTAAGGGAGATCATTTGTGGCAGTGCGCGGCCCGTCCAGAGCAGCGCGGTTGCGCGGACCCCAAACCACGCTTTCGGACATGGAATAGTCGACGCGGCAGCGGCGTTGCATCAGGCCGGATGTTAGGTTTGCGGCATCCAAGTCACTCGGATGCCGTGGCCTGACGGAGGGAGACGCCTGTGAGCGTGCGTGTCGTAGTCAAGATCGCTTCCGACCGGTGGGCAACGGTTACCGAAGCGCTGGTGGCCGCTGGAGCGGAGGAAGTGCAGACTCCGCAGATTCCAGGCTACGCAGTAGCACTGTTCCCAGACCGAATCGACCCGGAAGTTGCTGTTGAAGTGGCCAGCGCGGTGGAAGGCGTAGTCAGCGCGCGCCTAGATGCGTGGCGCTCGACGCTGGCCGGATAATCCGCGTTTCGTCCATAATCAATTACATTCTCGACGGTCGGAGTGGTCAGCGTCCGTTGGTCGCTACCCACTCGCTCTGACCTGCACTTTCTTGCGGATGCTGACCGCTTCGGACACTGAAGGGACACCCCGGCTGGCTGGGCGGTCCCTTCGAGTGAACCGTGGGGGCCCTGGGAACAGCAAGGGGGGCACGTCGCTCGCGCGTGGTGCTCCTCTTGCCTTGTCGGTGGTCATGGCGTGCTTGTCGCGTGGCTTGTCGTCTGCCTTGTCGCTTGTCTTGTCTTGTCGCTTGTCGGCTCGCAGGTCAGAACGCTTTTAGCCCCCGGCTCCCGGGGCGGTACATGTGGGAAGGCGACAAGCGACAAGGAGCCCGGCGGCAGTCGCCTGCGGAAGGGCAAGAAGGAGCGGCCTACGGCCGCGCATGCTCGGGCTCGCTCCGCTCGCGCGCCGACCGCCACTGGGGCTGAGCGCTGTACGCGGGACGCGGCGACACTGAGACCGGCGGCGGGAACTCCCAGGCGTGCGGTGCCCTGACACTTCCTGACAGTCATGTTCACGTGACACCTAAACCTCTAGGCAGGCGCGACTGTCACGCTCCCTGACAGCGCGGCTGATGCCTTCAGACGCTTGGTCGTGACACCTCCCCCTGCAACCCTGGAATGCCTTGCCTGGCGCCTTCCGGGGTGCAGACGGCAGCCGAGGGCAAGCAGCGTCGGGCCGGGAGCCGCTCTGGCGTGGCACCGGCGGCTTTTCAGGCGGGGGCAGGCGTCGTGCCTACCGCGCCCCTCCGCCTGAAGAGCCCTCCTCTCCCCATCTAAAGAGTTGGGAGGAGATAGCGTCCGCAGCGTCCGCCGGGTACAGCTCGCCATCTCTGACCTGCACTGTTCCGATGGACGCTAAACAAAATGTATAGCGTCCATCAGCGTCCATAGCGTCCAGCCACGCCCTCTTACTAAGAGCAGGTTTCCGCAGGTCACGGACCGCTCTTAGGGAGAGGCGGGTGCGGACGCTGAGATGACCGAATGAGAAGAGACCACCCCTGCTGCCGGGGTGGCTTCTTTGTCCCACCAGTCGGACGCTCAGGCTGAGGTAAGCAAGAGGAGCACACGCGGGGGCGTGCTCCTCTTGCTTATGTGGGCGCCGCGTCACGCCGTCACACGTGACGGCCGCGTCACACCCAAACCCCTAGGCAGACCTGCTGTGACGCCACTTCACACCGGCCTGTCACACCTGCTCAGATGTCCACGTCAACCTTCGAGCAGAGTGCCGAAGCGCGCGACGGAGCCCAGCAGGAAGGGCCGCCCTCGCGCGCGAGCGCAGCTCGCTGCCAGGAGTCGCGCGGCCGTAGGCTGCACCCTCAATGCCCTTGTTACTGAGGCAGGAAGCCCGGCGTGGTCTGTCCCAGGTCGCGCAGGCGTGCGAGGTAGTCCTGCGCAGCAGGCTCAGACGCGTAGTGCTTCCTCATCTCGGCCGCCAGTTCGCGACTCGTCATGATGAGCGACGGGACCGACTGGCGATCACCTTCAAGGGCGCGCTCACCCATGATGAGGGCCTGTTCCATGTCGCCCTCCCGCGCGGCCGTGACGCCCAGCGTGACGCGGGCTTCTGCATTGCGCATCGGCGCCCGCTCCGTGCCGTCGAAATCCGTGCCCGTCCTGAGAACCTCCTCAGCGAGCGTCCGGGCCAACTTGTCCTCTCCCACAAGCCGGTAGCAATCCATGGCGTAGAAGTCGAACTTCGCCGGGTCCACCACGAAGTGGTTGTCAAGGTTCTCCGGGTGCGGCATCCCTTCGAGGAGGGTGCGCCCGCGGTCCAGCGCCACCTCGACCCGTCGACGGTCACCGAGCCGGGCCCAAGCCTTCGCTTCCTGCGCTGCGAGTTGCACGGCAACGCCCTGATGGGCGGCAACCTCCGTACCGGCCTGCGCTGCCGCAATAACTCCGCGGTAGTCGCCCGTGGTGAGCGCGAACCAAGCCCGCATCTCGTGTGCCCAACCGGCGACTTCCGCGTGGTCAGACTCCGTTGCGAGCGAGAGCGCGGCCCGGCGGGTGGACTCCGCGGCGTGCCGGTCGCCCATGTCGTACTCCACGCATCCCACGAGGAGCGCGAGCCATCCAGAGAGCGCGAGCACCTCGCGGTGCTGCGAGAGCGTGAGGCTCTTCGAGTGCAGCTCCACGACGCGGCGCAGCCACTGCCGTCCCTCGATCAGGAGCTGCGCGCTCGGCATGAACGGGTACTCCGAGCAGAGCCGATCGGTGGTGATCCGCAGCGCGTCAAGAGTGGCCGAGTCGACGTCGGACCGGTTGAGACGGCTCACGATCTCCAGGGTTTCCATACCGCTCACCGCCAAGATCTCCGTACCGCCGTCTCGCCGCGCCGGCGCGGGAAAGAGCGCGTGCGTCACAGTGCCGAAGACCGCCGCGAGCAGCGGCCGATAGAACTCGTTGGGGATCTGTCCGGACTCCCATCGCTTCCACTGTCGGATCAGGCTGTCATCGGCCGGGAGCTCTTCCTTCGCGTGAGCTCGAAGCGCCTTCACCGCGTCTCGCTGGGACCAGTCGCGAGCTGCCCGCTCAGCAGCGATGCGCTGCGCCCACGCGGGCCTGTCGTCGCTCATACGCCCTCCTCCGAGTGCTTACCCGCCGAGTCTCGCGCGTCGCCCCTGGGGACAGGGAAGGGGACAACGAGGGGACAGCGGACATGTCCCCAGGTCTTGGCGTCTGCCCCCCTGGATGTCACTTACCGCACACGCTCCGTTCCGCGCATGCTGGTTGCAGATCACGCACCACCGACGGCGGAGCGCTCTTCGAGTGCTTCCACTCGTTCAGCCAACGCCTGAATCAGGGAGCGGATTTCATTGATCTCGTCGCGCACGTCGTTCTGCGGAACGGTCCCGTCCCCGACGAAGTTGCCGAGGTTGCCGGCCGACACGATGAGCCCCTCGGAGCGGAGCACGGCCAAGCCGTTCTGGATCGTCTGGCTCGCGAACCCGAATCGCTCGATCAGCTCTCGTTGTGACGGGAGCTTGTCACCAGGCTTCATCCGCTTGATGTCCACACGAAGCGCGTCCGCGACCTGTACGGCTTTGGGCTTGGGCCCTCCTGTGACAGTCATGACCTGAGCGTACCCACCACAGCGAACTAGTGCACACTACCCCGCAGGGGTTGTGAACCACAGCAGACTAGTGCAAGCTAGTTAGCGACGACGTCGCTCGATTTCGAGAGGACTTCCGTCAAAAGACCTGGTCAAGGCCAGGAAACAGCAAGGAGCGGCTCCCTACCGCCAAGCAGATAGCCGCTCCTCGACCCTCGAAGGGGTACACCCATCATGCCTGGAACCATCACGGAACAGCACGTCCAACCGGTCACGGTTGAGGCCACAGCGCCCCTTGACGTTCGTGACCTGACGGGCGCGGAGCGGGCAGTGGCGTTATACGCGTCGGACATGCCGAACGCCCGGCGCCATCACACCAGTCAGCAGGTTCGTGACTGGATCGTGCAGGGTCTTGAGCGGCTCGGGCTGGAGGAGTTGCGCATCTCTGCGGAGTACTTCCACGGGTGGCGGCTGCTGAACGTGAACCGGCTGATGACGGCTCAAGTACAGGCCCGTCACGAGCAGCGCTTCCCCAAGGCTCGCCGTCTGCTGCTGGCTGACCAGGCCGGGGCCGGGAGCGTCTGCTGCTTCGACGGCATGAGCGACGCTGCCCGAACGCGCAATGGTGCCGCTTCCGTCGACGGCGAATGCCCCTGCCAGGGCACTGGGGGGATCGCCGTGTGGGGCGCCGACCCGGACGCGTCGTACGAGCTTCTGTGCCCGGTTCACCGCCGCGCCCAGATCGCCGCGTTCCACCGTGCCCACCAGGCGGCCCGCTGATGAGAGAGCACCATCCCCTCAACTCCGCCCGGCGGCGGCTGCGCAAGGAACAGCTCGCCCGTCGGTACGGGCAGCGCTGCGCCTACTGCCGCAGCCCGTTCTCCGACCTGCGTGAGGCCACCCTCGACCACGTGGCGCCGCTCTCGCTGTGGCGCACGTGGTCGGTCACCTCGCTCATGCTGGCCTGCTTCGACTGCAACCAGGCCAAGGCCGATCGGCTTCCGCTGTCGCTCGCGCTCCTGCTGTGCTCGGTGGTCGCGTCGGCGGGCGTCAACGACGGCCCGACGCTGGTCGACTCGGAGAGCGGCATCACGTCTTTGAGCTGTGTGACTTCCCGCGTCACGGACCCCGTCACACCCCGCGTCGGTGCAGAACCGACGCCCGTCGACCCGGCTGCTGTCCACGTGGACACCTCGACTGTCCGGGTGGACACCAGTACGGCTACGGGCCTGTCCAGGATCGAGCTGTGGCGACTGCTGGCCCGACTCGCTCACGCCCATCAGCCGGTGTTCACGGCCTGGTGGTCGCCCGACGCCTGCGACGACCAGTCCACCCCTGATCTGCACGAATCGACCCGTCACGGCCACCCCCCGCGGCGGCCGTCGGCCCGACCCGTCTGCCTGTACACCCCTCGCCGTCTGCGGCCGTGTGCAGGGTCGACCGGAGAGGCGGTCCCCGCGTGAACACCATGAACACTCCCGTGAACGGATCGACCCGACCCATGAACGGCACCGCCCGACCCGTGAACAGGCCGGACGGCTCCCTGAACACCGATCCGCACACCGAGCCCGCACGGGTCGACCGCACGCCTGCCCGTGCGGACGGACGGCCCGCACGGGCAGGCCACACTCCCGCACGGGCCCCGCACGCCGACGGAGACGGCAAGCCCCCGCCGGCCGCCGCGCGGATCGTGGCCATGGCGCGGGAGGAGTACCGGTTCGTCATGTCCACCGATGGCCGCCCCTATGCGGTGGCCCTGGACGGCCCGAACATCGCGCTCCCGCTGCGAGGCAAGGCAGGACTACGGCAGCGTCTGGCGCGCCAGTTCGCGGACGCCTACCCCGGTGAGGTCGCCTCACAGTCCGCGCTCGCGGACGCGATGACGGTCTTGGAAGGTATCGCCGAAGACACCGATCCGGTGGTCGTGAACCTGCGCGTGGGCCGCGATCCGTCCGGCGCGGTCGTGGTCGATCTCGGCAGCGCCGACGGTCGCGCGGTCGTCGTCTCCGGTGTCGGCTGGCAGGTGGTCGACCGAGCCCCGGTGCTCTTCCGTCGCTCCGGTGCCATGGCGCCGATGCCGGAACCGGTGCTGGACGGTGACGGGCTGGCCAAGTTGCACGCGTTGCTGAACATGGATGAGTCCGCGTTCCATCAGCTCGTGGCCTGGCTGGTCGCCGCGTGGATTCCCGACATCCCGCACCCGGCCGTGGTCTGCAAGGGCGAGCAGGGCACGGGCAAGTCCAAGGCCGCACAGATGTTCATCAACCTCGTCGACCCGTCCCCGGCCGCCAAGCGCAGTCAGCCCCGGGACGAAAAGGCTTGGTCGCGGCAGGCGTTCAGCTCTTGGGCGCTGTGCCTGGACAACGTCTCCACGATCCCGCCGTGGCTGTCGGACACCCTGTGCAAGGCCGTGACCGGTGACGGTGTGGTCGACCGGGCCCTGTACACAGACGACGACGTCGTGGTGCTCACCTTCAAGCGGGTGCTGGCCATGACCACGATCGACGCGGGAGCTCTCGCGGGCGACCTGGCCGAACGCGTCCTCATGCTCGACTTGCAGCTCATCGACTCCACCCAGCGCCGCTCGGAGGAGGAATTGGACGCCACCTTCGAGGCGGTACGGCCCGCGGTGCTCGGGGCCCTGTTCGACGTGCTGGCGTGCGTGCTCGCGGTGTTGCCGTCCGTGCGGCTGGAGTCCATGCCGCGCATGGCGGACTTCGCCCGAGTGCTCGCCGCCGTCGATCAGACCCAGCGCTGGAACACCTTGGGCGACTACCTGGCCACCTCGGCGAACGTGGCCACGGACGCCATGGAGGGCGACCTGTTCGCCATGGCGATTGCTGCCCTGGTCGAACAGGCGGGCACGTGGCAGGGCACAGCGGCCCAGTTGCTCGAAGTGCTGCCCGCCCCGCTGGTCCGGCCGCCGAACTGGCCCAAGGACGCCACGCGCGCGAGCGGACGCGTCAAGCGGCTCGCCCCGCTGCTGCGGTCCATCGGGATCACCGTGGACGACACGCACCGTAGCGCCGACCGGCACCGACACCGACTCCTCAAACTGTCCCGCGCATCCGACGAGCAGGAGACAGCGTCCGCACCCGACCAAGGCTCTCTCTGGCCGGACGTGGCCCCCATCGGAGACGGCAGAACCCTGCCTGAACAGCCCTGACGTAGCCGGAAGACCCGCCGGGCCGGGCCGCACATCAGCGGCCCGGACACGTCGAAGCTGCGGACGCTACAGCCGTCCAGCGTCCGCAGCGTCCACACCAGCGTCCGCAACCTTCACCCCGCCTGGCCTGCGGTAACGGGACCGCACGGACGCTCGGACGCTGCGGACGCTGAGATACACCAACTCTCTAGAACGGCTACCGGCACCACTCCCACGCACCGCGCCAACGGACACGAGGAGCCACCAAGCCATGGCCACCCCCGAGCACACCGACCCGCGCGCCACCCTGCGCGGCGGCCTCCCCGACCGCTATCTCACGCCCGAAGACCTGGTCACCATGTTCAGCCTCCCGAGCGTCGAGACCGTCTACCAGTGGCGCCGCAAGCGCATCGGCCCGACCGGCTTCCGCGTCGGCCGCTACCTCCGGTTCAACCCCGCAGCCGTACAAGCGTGGGAGGCGGAACAGACTGCCCTCGACGACGCGGCCTGACCCCGTCGGCGCGGGGAGGCAGCCTCGGCCTGGCCGGGGAGGCGGGGAGTACTCCCCAACCACCTCCCCGGCCCGACTCCCCCCGCGCTGAGCAGCGCAGACAGTCATTTGGGGAGGCGGGGAGGCGCCGCCGGAATCGGCCTGAGAACCCCCTCTGCGTGCCCCTCCAACCCCCTGCCTCTGCCTCCCCACCGAACCCTCCCTCGGCCCGCGCGCGGCAGGGAGGAACGGCCCGCCGGCCGAGGGAGGCAGGGAGAACTCCCTAACCGCCTCCCTGCCCTGCCTCCCTCTGCCTGACCAGCACAGACACCCCGTCAGGGAGGCAGGGAGGCACGCCTGCGGCACCCCCGAAAACCCCCTCTGGAAGGCACCCGACACCACCTGTCTCTGCCTCCCTGAGTCATCACATCACCCCGCTGAAGGGAAGGAGTCAGCCGCGCATGGCTGGCCACATCCAAGACCGCTGGTTCAAGACCGAGACCACCGCCGACGGCAAGACCACCCGCGTCAAGAGCGACCGCCACGGAACCGGCCTGCGCTACCGGGCCCGCTACGTCGGCCCCGACGGCACCGAGAAGTCCAAGAGCTTCCGCGACGGACAGAAGCGGCTCGCCGAGAAGTGGCTGAGCGCGATCGAGACCGACATGACGCGCGGTCAGTACACCGACCCCAAGTCCGTACGGATCACGTTCCAGCAGTACGCCGAGAAGTGGTTGGACACCAAGACGTCCAGCCCGATGACCCGGAAGGAACTCGGCCGACGCCTGCGGCTGCACGTCTACCCGGTGCTGGGCACCCGGCCGGTCGGGACGTTCCGGCCCGAGCACATCCGGGAGCTCCTGGCAGCGCTCGAAGCGAAGCGCGGTGTGGGCCCCGCCTACACCCGGAACATCTTCGCGGACGTCCAGTCGGTTCTGTCGGCTGCGGTCGACGACTCGCTGCTGTCCCGCAACCCGTGCAGCGCGCGAACCGTGCGGCGGCCCAAGGCGGACGCTCATCCGGTGGTTCCGTGGGTGCCCGACCAGGTGTTCGCGGTTCGAGCGGCTCTGCTGGAGCGGTACCGGGCCATGGTCGACGTGGGTGCCGGGTGCGGCCTGCGGCAAGGGGAGGTGTTCGGCCTGGCCGAGGACGCCCTCAGCGCCGACGGGCGGACCCTCCATGTCGTCCGGCAGATCAAACACGTGGAAGGGCATCCGGTGTTCGATCTCCCGAAGGGCGGCAAGAAGCGGGACGTTCCGCTGCCTGGCTCCGTGGCGGAGGCGCTCCGGGCCCACGCGGACGTCTGCAAGCCCGTGGAGATCACGTTGCCCTGGAGCGTGCCTGAGGGGCCGAAGGTGTCCGCCCGGCTGATCTTCACGGCCGAACAAGAGGGCATCGTGTGGCGGAGCAACTTCAACGGCAAGGAGTGGAAGCCCGCTCTCGCCGCTGCGGGCCTGATCCCGGAGCCGGGCGACGGCGGCAAGTACGACTCGGCGCGCGAGCACGGGATGCACGCCCTGCGGCACTTCTACGCGTCCGCGCTGCTGGACGCCGGCGAGAACATCAAGGCCGTCAGCGAGTACATGGGGCACGCCGATCCGGGGCTGACGCTGCGGGTCTACGCCCACCTGATGCCGGACAGCCGCGAGCGTGCCCGGCGCGCCATCGATACCGTGTTCCAGCGCAGCTCTGCGGAAGATCACGGCCCACAGACGGCCCAGTGAGGGCCGGACGGCCCCTGAGCTGCGCTTCTACGCAGGTCAGGGGTCGTTGCCCCCTGAGAACCCTCTGAAGTTCCTCAACTCTGCTTTGGCGCGTACACGGGGCGGGCATCCCCGAGTCACGCAAGGAACGAGGCGCCCACGGGGGGCCGCTTCGGGGGAATCGGAAGGAGGGTGACGCCATGATTCTCGGCATCATCCTGGCGGTGGTCGCGGTCGTCGTGGTGGTGGGGATAGTCGCCTCCGTGAGCGAGAGCCGGCACCGCAACGACTTCCGGCGCACGACCACGAACCGTCGCCGCAGCGGGGGCGGCAGCAGTGGGTGGTGGGCCGGTGGCGGCGGGGCCGACAGCAGCTCGTGCGGCGGATCCTCGTCGTGCAGCAGCGGCTCGTCGTCGTGCGGGGGCGGGGGCTCGTCGTGCGGCGGGGGCGGCGGCGGATGCGGCGGAGGCAGCTGACACGGGGCAGCTGAGCTTCGAACGGGGGAACGCATCCGCGCCGAGCGCCCGCCGGGGGAACGACCCCGGCGGGCGCTGTCTTTTCAGGTTCCTGAACCGGGCCGTTCCGGGCCGTCCGGGCGCGCTCGGCAACCGTTCAGGCGTACGCCCTGCTTGAACAGTTGAGCTGTGGGGCCCTCTGAGGGATGGAAACCGCACGAACTTGGGTAAAAACGCTGTGGCGGGGCTGCGGTTCATGATTCCCTCTGAATCACCTGAGCGGCCCCCGGACGTCCCCCAGGACCCTCCCCGACCGGGCTGACGGGGCCGAACTCCCGGTGTGACGCCGAACTCCCGGTGCGACCGGGGCCGCCGGACCCACACACCGCCTTTCTTCTGCGTGCTAGCGGAGCCGATCCATGCTCACGACCCTGAAGACCTCCTACACCGACACGCGCGCGGCCGACCTCGCCTGGGCCCTCGGACGCGAACCGCTCCCCGCCCTGGCCACCCTCGACCTCGAACTGACCGGTGCGAAGCTCCAGTTGAGACTCCTCGGAGCGTCGCACCAGGTGCTGCTGGAGGAGGACCAGGTCACCTGTTCCGAAACGGTGGCGTGCATCCCCGGCAGCAGCACCCCCCTGCCGCTCGGCGTCGCCAAACGCGTCGGCGACTGGGAGTACGAGTTCGCCGCCCGCGTCGAGGTGCTCTCCCCGGGCTCCTTCGCCGGCCGGGCCTCCGAACTGCTGGCCCTGGTCTCCGACCATCCCAACGGCCTCGCGGGCGTCTTCCCGGGCAGCCCGCACGCCTTCACCGCCCTGCTGGCCCAGCGGCACGAGG
This sequence comes from Streptomyces sp. NPDC048600, assembly GCF_055587025.1. NCBI lineage: Bacteria > Bacillati > Actinomycetota > Actinomycetes > Kitasatosporales > Streptomycetaceae > Streptomyces > Streptomyces sp. NPDC048600. Next base: position 17,509 of record NZ_JBVJGZ010000012.1, read on the forward strand.
GCCAGGTGCAGTGGCGCACCTGGCACGCGTACCCGCAGGACGGGCAGTTGGTGGCCACCCGCACCCGCGTGGGCGTACGGGAACCCGCCGCGGCCGCGTGACGCGAGCGGGCGGCGCGCCGGGCGCACGGTCGTGCGCCGCGGCGCACGCGGCCGTGCCCGGGTGCCCGCGCGGTGTCGAAACGTCCCTCGTACGCCCAACTCCCAGTTCCACACGTGTGGGTGACCAGGCGTGCCGGATGTGTGACGTAACGTCGCAGTCGTGATCGATCCGCACGCACCGGCGCCGCCCGGCGCCCCGCCTTCCTGGCGCCACCCCGCGCCGCTGCCCGTCCGGCAGGGCACCGGGCGCTTCCTGGTCCTCGCGTGCGTGTTCGTCTGCGCGGCCTGCGCTCTGGTCTACGAACTGGAACTCGTCGCCTTCGCCTCGTACCTGATCGGCGACTCGGTCACCCAGGCCTCCGTGGTGCTGTCCGTGATGGTCTTCGCGATGGGCGTCGGCTCGCTCGCCGCCAAACGGCTGCGGCCGCGCGCGGCCGTCGGCTTCTGCCTGATCGAGGCGATACTGGCGCTCGTCGGCGGATGCAGCGCGATGGCGCTGTACGCGATGTTCGCCTGGACCGGGAACTGGGGAGGGCTCTGGGCCGCCGGCCCGCGCACCCTGCTCGTCGCCTTCTCCCTCGCCACCGGCCTGCTCATCGGCGCCGAAGTCCCCCTGCTGATGGAGCTGATACAGCGCATCCGCCGCCAGGACGCGGGTGGCGCCGTCGCCGACCTGTTCGCCGCGGACTACGTCGGCGCCCTCGTCGGCGGCCTCGCCTTCCCCTTTCTGCTGCTGCCCTTCCTCGGCCAGCTGACCAGCGCCATGCTGACCGGCGCGGTGAACGTGGTCGTCGGCGGCGCCCTCGTCCTCGGCCTCTTCCGCGGCGACCTCACCCGCCGCTCCCGCTGGCTGCTGATCGTCATCAACGTCACCGTGCTCGGCGTCCTCGCCACCGCGGCCGTCCTCGTCGACGACTTCGAACGGGCCGCGCGGCAGGCGGTGTACGGCCGGGACGTGCGGGTCGCGCTCAAGTCCGGGGTGCAGGAGGTCGTCCTCACCGGCGGCACCCACGGCCGGCCCCTCGGCCTCTTCCTCGACGGCCGGCTGCGGGTCAGCGGCAGCGACGAACGCCGCTACCACGAGGCCCTCGTCCACCCCGCGATGAACGGCCCGCACGCGCGCGTGCTGATCCTCGGCGGCGGCGACGGCCTCGCCGCCCGCGAGGTGCTGCGCCGCCCCGGCGTCGTCCGCGTCGACATCGTCGAACTCGACGCGGCCGTCGTCCGCCTGGCCCGCCGCGACCCGGCTCTCGCCGCCCTCAACGGCCGTGTGTACGACGACCCGCGTGTCCACGTCAGCACCGCCGACGCCTTCGGCTGGCTGCGCGGGGCGCCCTCGTCGGCGTACGACGTGATCGTCTCGGATCTGCCCGACCCGGGCATCACGGCCAGCACCAAGCTGTACTCGCAGGAGTTCTACGGCCTGGCCCGCCGCGCCCTCGCGGACGGCGGCCGGCTGGTCGTGCACGCGGGCCCGGCCGCCACCCGGCCGGACGCCTTCTGGACGGTCGACGCGACGCTGCGCGCCGCGGGACTCGCCACCTCGCCCTACCGTGTCGACGGCCGCGCCGCCGGGTTCGCCGCGGGCCCGGACCGCACCGCCCGCGCCTCGCGCGCCCCGCGCGACTGGGGCTTCGTCCTCGCCGCCGCGGGCGGCCCGCCTGCCCTCGGCTCCGACGGCACCCCGGGCGCGCCCGGCCCCGCCGCGCTGGCAGAGGGCGCGCGGGCGGCGGAACGGACCCGGATCACGGACGCGCCGGTGTCCACCCTCGTCCACCCCAGGTACTAGGTCCTGTCGTCAAACTCCCGTCGTCGCCCGGCGGGGCAGGCGGGGGTTTGACGACAGGGCCTAGGGCCCCCACGGGCTGCGGGCCCGTCCCCGGCCAGGGCGACGCGAGCGAGTGACCCGGCCCCGTCGGGGAGGGTGTTTTCGGGCCCCGGCTGGGTAGGCTCGGCCGACATGGAGCATGAGGTGCGTGTGCCGGTCTCCGGCGAGCGGGTGCGGGCGGCCCTGGCCGACCCCGCGCGGGTGGCCCGGGCGCTCCCCGGGCTCCAGCAGGAGGCGGGCGCCGAGCCCGTCGCGGGCCGCCTCAAGGTCCGGATCGGCGGCACGACCATCACCTACCGCGGCACGGCCTCCGTGACCGCGCGCGAGGACGGCACGTACGCCGTCGAGGGCGAGGCGGTCGAGTCCCGCGGCACGGGTGCGGTGAAGTTCGCCCTGACCCTGAGCGTGCGGGACACCGAGGACGGCGCGGCCGTCGCCTTCAGCGGCACGGGCACCGTGGACGGCCGGGCGGCCGGCCTCCCGGACGACGTGGTCGCCACGGCGGTGACGCGGCTGCTGAACCGGTTCGCCGAGCAGCTCGACGGCGGGGAGCCGGCGGAAGCGTCCGAGGCGGGGCCCGAGGAAGGGCCCGCGGCCGGGGAGCCCTCCGGGGCCGGGGCCGAGGGCGCCACCGAGGACACGGAGTCCGCGGCCGAGGTGTCCGCGTCCGTGTTCGAGACCGAGGTCCCGGCGTCCTCCCTGGACCCGCTCGCCGACGACGTCGAGGAACCGGACGGGCCGCCCGCCGAGGCCGCCCACGCCCGCCGCACGATGATCGGCCGCAGCGCGGAGGAGGTCGACCACGCCCCGCCGCGCGGGCGTTACGCGCCGGTCCCGGCGCCCCAGACCATCGCCCAGGGCTCCGCCCTGCGCTGGGCCGCCCCCGCGGCGGCCCTGGTGGTGGCCACCGTGATCGTGGCGGGCAGGGCGCTGCGCCACCGCCGCCGCTTCTAGGACTCGTCGGGGCCGTGGTCCCGCCGGCCCCCTGGGGTTCTGCGGAACCTCCGTACCGGTCCGATACGGCCCCCGGGGGGCCCACAATCGGCCACCGTCGCCCACCTGGGAGATCGCCGAAGTAGGGTCACCTCGTGAGTAACGACGAGATCACGCTGACCGCGGGCGAAGCGGAAGTGACGGTGACCCCCGCCGGCGGCGGCCGAGTGAGCGGCCTGCGCGTCGACGGCGTCCAACTGCTGAGGCAGGGCGAGCGCTACGGCTGCTTCCCGATGGTCCCCTGGTGCGGCCGCACCCGCGAGGGCCGGTTCCTCAACGGCGGGGTCGAGCACCGCCTGCCGCTCAACGCCCCGCCGCACGCCATCCACGGCACCGCCCGGGACGGCGCCTGGTCCGTCGCCCGTGTCACGGCGGACGAGGCCGTCATCACCTACGACCTGACCGACCCCTGGCCCTACACCGGCCGCGTCACCCAGGCCGTCGCCCTCGCGCCCGGCTCCCTGACCCTCACCATGTCCGTGGAGACGTACGACTCGTCCTTCCCGGCGCAGATCGGCTGGCACCCCTGGTTCAACCGGACCCTGAACGGCACCGACGCCGACCTCGCCTTCGACGCCGCCTGGCAGGAGGAACGCGGCGACGACCACCTGCCCACCGGCCATCGCGTCGACCCCAAGTCCGGCCCCTGGGACGACTGTTTCGGCATGCCCGACGGCGTCGACGTCACCCTCACCTGGCCGGGGCTGCTGGAGCTGAAGGTGACCAGCCCCGAGCAGTGGGTGGTCGTCTACGACGAGCAGGAGGCCGCCGTGTGCGTGGAGCCGCAGACCGGCCCACCCAACGGCCTCAACACCCTCCCGCGCCTGGTCACGCCCCTGGAGCCGCTGGAGGCCACGACCACCTGGAGCTGGCGGCGGCTCTAAGCTGGTCGGCATGACGGATGCTCGTGGCGCACTGCTGGCGCAGATCAAGGACAAGGCCGTGGTGCACGGCAAAGTGACGCTCTCCTCGGGTCTGGAGGCCGACTACTACGTCGACCTGCGCCGCGTGACCCTCGACGGCGAGGCCGCCCCGCTGGTCGGCCAGGTGCTGCTCGACCTCACGGCCGAGCTCGACTTCGACGCGGTCGGCGGTCTCACCATGGGGGCCGACCCGGTCGCCGCCGCGATGCTGCACGCCGCCGCCGCCCGCGGCCGCCGCCTGGACGCCTTCGTCGTCCGCAAGGCCGCCAAGGCGCACGGCCTCCAGCGCCGTGTCGAGGGCCCGGACATCAAGGGCCGCCGGGTGCTCGTCGTCGAGGACACCTCCACCACCGGCGGCTCCCCGCTGACGGCCGTCGAGGCCGTGCGCGAGGCCGGCGCGGAGGTCGTGGCCGTGGCGACCATCGTCGACCGGGCCACCGGTGCCGCCGAGAAGATCCAGGCCGGGGCGGGTGTGCCGTACCTGTTCGCCTTCTCCAAGGACGAGCTCGGGCTGGACTGATCGCGCTACCGATCAGTAGCGACCGCCCCTCGGACCACGCCTGGACCTACCGGCCGAGTCTGGAAAGATGTGGGCCGACGATGACGTCGCCCCCACCCCATGGTCTAGGTCAGGGCCGTAAGCACCCTTAACGCCCACCCGCACATACAAGGAGCGGACAGATGCCCATCGCAACCCCCGAGGTCTACAACGAGATGCTCGACCGGGCGAAGGCAGGCAAGTTCGCCTACCCGGCCATCAACGTCACCTCCAGCCAGACCCTGAACGCGGCTCTGCGCGGCTTCGCCGAGGCGGAGAGCGACGGCATCATCCAGATCTCGACGGGCGGCGCCGAGTTCCTGGGCGGTCAGTACAGCAAGGACATGGTCACCGGCGCGGTGGCCCTCGCCGAGTACGCGCACATCCTCGCGGAGAAGTACCCGGTCACGGTCGCCCTGCACACCGACCACTGCCCGAAGGACAAGCTCGACGGCTACGTCCGTCCGCTGCTCGCCGTCTCCGAGGAGCGCGTCAAGGCCGGCCGCAACCCGCTGTTCCAGTCCCACATGTGGGACGGCTCCGCGGAGACCCTCGCCGACAACCTGTCCATCGCGCAGGAGCTGCTCGAGCGCGCCGTCGCCGCGAAGATCATCCTCGAGGTGGAGATCACCCCCACCGGTGGCGAGGAGGACGGCGTCACCCACGAGATCAACGACGAGCTGTACACCACCGTCGACGACGCCATCCGCACCGTCGAGGCCCTCGGCCTGGGCGAGAAGGGCCGCTACCTGCTCGCCGCGTCCTTCGGCAACGTCCACGGCGTCTACAAGCCGGGCAACGTCGTCCTCCGCCCCGAGCTGCTGAAGGAGCTGAACGACGGCGTCGCCGCCAAGTACGGCAAGGCCGCCCCGTTCGACTTCGTCTTCCACGGCGGCTCCGGCTCCACCGAGCAGGAGATCGCGACCGCGCTGGAGAACGGCGTCGTGAAGATGAACATCGACACGGACACCCAGTACGCGTTCACCCGTCCCGTCGCCGCGCACATGTTCCAGAACTACGACGGCGTCCTGAAGGTCGACGGCGAGGTCGGCGACAAGAAGACCTACGACCCGCGGACCTGGGGCAAGCTGGCCGAGGCTTCGATGGCCGAGCGGGTCGTGCAGGCCTGTGCGAACCTGCGGTCCTCCGGTACGAAGATCAAGTAAGGGGAGCGGGGTCTCCGTGTGAGGCCCCTCGCCCTTGCTGTGCGGTGGCCTCTGTGTGAGGTCCCCTCGCTCGTGCTGTGCGGCGAGCCCGGTGCCCTTGGTGGGTGCCGGGCTCGTCGGCGTTCTCGGGTGGGGTGGTGCGGTGGTGGGGTGGGCGGCATTTCGGCTTCCGGCTTCCGGCTTTCGGCTTCCGGGTTTCGGGTTTCGGGTTTTCGGCTTCCGGCTTTTCGTCGTGGCCGCGCCTCTCTTCCAGCGGTCGCTCGTTCTTCCGGGGCCGCTGTTTACTGAAGTCATGCCCGATGTCCGGCTGGTCTCGTCGCAGGGCCGTTGGATCCTGCTCACCACCGTGCTCGGCTCCAGCATGGCGCTGCTGGACTCGACCGTCGTCAACGTCGCCCTCCCGGCCATCGGCCGCGACCTGGACGCCGACCTCGCCGTCCTCCAGTGGACCGTCAACGCGTACATGGTCACGCTGGCCGGGCTGATCCTGCTCGGCGGCTCCCTGGGCGACCGCTACGGCCGCCGGAAGATCTTCGTGATCGGTGTCGTGTGGTTCGCCGTGGCGTCCCTGCTGTGCGGGCTCGCGCCCGACGCGGGGGTGCTCATCGTGGCCCGCGCGCTGCAGGGGGTCGGCGGCGCGCTGCTCACTCCCGGGTCCCTCGCGCTGATCCAGGCGTCCTTCCATCCCGACGACCGGGCCCGGGCGGTCGGTCTGTGGTCCGGGTTCGGCGGCATCGGTGCGGCCGTCGGGCCGTTCCTGGGCGGCTGGCTGGTGGACGGGCCGGGCTGGCGGTGGGTGTTCCTGCTGAACGTCCCGCTGGCCCTGCTGTGCGTGCCGGTGGCCCTGCGGCACGTCCCCGAGTCCGGCGACGGCCGCAAGCACGGGCGCTTCGACGTGCTGGGCGCCCTGCTGGGGGCGGCGTCGCTCGCGCTCGTGACGTACGCGCTGATCGAGGCGCAGGTCGGGGGCGTGACGGTGGTGCTCACGGCGGTGGGGGGTGTCGCGGCCGGGGTGGCGTTCGTGTACGTGGAGCGGCGCCGGGCCGATCCGATGATGCCGCTGGACATCTTCGCCTCGCGGCAGTTCACGGCGGTCAACGTGGTCACACTGTGTGTGTACGCGGCGTTCGGCGGGTTCTTCTTCCTGTCGGTGCTCCAGCTCCAGGTGGTGTCGGGGTACAGCGCGCTGGAGGCGGGGACGGCGCTGCTGCCCACGACGGTGCTGATGCTGCTGTTCTCGGCGCGAGCGGGGGAGTTGGGGGAGAAGATCGGGCCCCGGATTCCGCTGACGGTGGGACCGTTGCTGTGTGCGGCGGGGATGCTGCTGATGCTGCGGGTCGGGGAGGACGCGGACTATGTGACGGATGTGCTGCCCGCGCTGCTGGTGCTGGGGCTGGGCATGGTCGCGCTGGTGGCGCCGCTGACCGCGACCGTGCTGGCGTCGGTGGACGTGGCCCGGGCGGGGCTGGCCAGTGGGATCAACAACGCGGCGGCGCGGGCGGCGGGGCTGGTGGCGGTGGCGGCGCTGCCGTTGCTGGCGGACATGGGGCCGGAGGCGTATCGCTCGGCCGAGGCGTTCGACGCGGCGTTCCGGCGGGCTATGCCGTGGTGTGCGGGGGTGCTGGTGGTGGGGGCGGTGGTGGCCTTCGCGACCGTGCGGCGGCCGGATCCCGGCTGCCGTCGCCCCGAATGCCGTCGCTTCGCCGCGGTGTCGTCACCGCCGCTGGAGGGCGAGCCGGTTCGCCGTCGGTTGTCGTGACGGTGCCTGCGGCGGCCTGCTCGCGTCCGGTGGGGGTTGCGGTAGCGCGGTCGGTTCGGGGGTGGTGCGGGGCCGGGCCGGGGGGTATCCGTCCTCGGTCCGCCGGGCTGGTTCCCTACGGGGGTTCTGCTGCTCGACGGCGGCCGCTGCGGGCGGACACCCCCCGCCCCGTCCCCTTGCCGCCGTACGCGACTTCCCGTCGCCCGTCGCCCGTCGCCCGTCGCCTGTCGTCTGTCGCCCGTCGCCTCGGGCTGCGCGCCGCCGCCGCGGGCATGCGTGCCGCTCGGGGCGGCACGGGTGGGCGCGGCGGCACCTCGCCGACGCCGAGTTGCGCACCGCCCCCGCCTCAGCAACCGCCGGGCGGTACGTCGCTGACGTCGAGCTGCGAGACGACCCTGCCCCGGCCACGACGCCGAGCTGCCCTCCGTACACCCACCACGCGCGCTCACCGCCGTGGATGTACCAGACTGGAAGTCATGACGATTCACGAGAACCTCCTCGGCGGCCCGCCCCCGACGCAGCTGCCCGACGACCCCGAGCCCCGGGAAATGCTGGCCGCAGGCACCCCCGCGGCGGAAGTCGCCGCCAAGTACCCCACCTCCTCCCTCGCCTGGGCCCGCCTCGCGGACGAGGCGTACGAGCGGGGCAGCGTCGTGGAGTCGTACGCCTACGCCCGCACCGGCTACCACCGCGGCCTGGACGCCCTGCGCCGCAACGGCTGGAAGGGGCACGGCCCGGTCCCCTGGGAGCACGAGCCGAACCGCGGCTTCCTGCGCGCCCTGCACGGCCTCGCCCGCGCGGCGGGGTCGATCGGCGAGCAGGAGGAGTACGAGCGCTGCTCGCAGTTCCTGAAGGACTCCTCCCCGACGGCGGCCCAGACCCTGGGCTAGCCGTCCCGCGGGCCCGCCCGAATGTTCGGGCGGGCCTTGCGCGAAAAGGGTGGGATTGCGGAGGATGCCGGTGGGGACCGGGGCCCCCGTGCCGGAATCGGCAGGGGCGGACCGCTACCCGGAGTACAAACAGGAGACAGCGATGTCCCAAGAGGCTCATGAGGCCCACGAGCCCGAGACTCCGCATCTCGACTTCGAAGGCACGACGCCGTACGAGGACTACGTCAAGGCGGACGTGCTCACCCACCTCCAGCACACCCTCTCCGACGACCCCGGCGAGATGGTCTTCCTGGTCACCACCCAGGTGATGGAGCTGTGGTTCACGGTCATCGTGCACGAGTGGGAGACCGCCGCACGCGCCCTGCGCGGCGACGACGTCCCCACCGCGCGGGCCGCCCTGAAGCGGTCGGTGCGTGAGCTGGAGGCGCTGAACGCCTCCTGGAAGCCGCTCGGCCAGCTCACCCCGGCCCAGTTCAACGCCTACCGCGGCGCCCTGGGCGAGGGCTCCGGGTTCCAGTCGGCGATGTACCGCCGCATGGAGTTCCTGCTCGGTGAGAAGTCCGCGTCGATGCTGGTCCCGCACCGCGGCGCCCCCCGTGTCCACGCGGAGCTGGAGAAGGCCCTGCACGAGCCGAGCCTGTACGACGAGGTGCTGCGCCTGCTCGCCCGGCGCGGCCACGCGATACCGGCGTCCGTGCTGACGCGTGACGTCGCGCTGCGCTACGAGCCGACCGACGAGGTCGAGGCCGTGTGGACCGCTGTCTACGCCGGTGACCAGGACGACGAGGTCGCCCGCCTCGGCGAGGCCCTGACGGACGTCGGTGAACTGGTCTGGCGCTGGCGCAACGACCACCTCGTCGCCACCCGGCGTGCCATGGGCTCCAAGGCCGGCACCGGCGGTTCGGCCGGGGTCGCCTGGCTGGAGAAGCGGGCCCGTAAGAACGTCTTCCCCGAGCTGTGGACGGCGAGGTCCCATGTCTGAGCTGAGGGAGAGGGCCGAGAAGGCGGATGCCGTCGACGAACTCGCCGCCAAGCGCGGTGAGTTCGTGCTCGATGATGTCGTCTATCTCGACGGCAACTCGCTGGGTGCCCTGCCCGTCGCCGTCCCGGGACGGGTCGAGGACGTGGTGCGCCGGCAGTGGGGCGAGCTGCGTATCCGCTCCTGGGACGAGAGCGGCTGGTGGACCGCGCCCGAGCGGATCGGCGACCTGATCGCCCCGCTGGTGGGTGCCGGGGCCGGGCAGATCGTGGTCGGCGACTCCACGAGCGTCAATGTCTTCAAGGCGCTGGTCGCCGCCGTGCGGATGGCCGGGGAGGGGCGTGACGAGATCCTGGTCGACGCCACCACCTTCCCGACCGACGGCTACATCGCCGAGTCCGCCGCCCGGATGACCGGCCGCACCCTGCGGCCCGTGACCCCGGCCGAGGTGCCGTCCGCGCTCGGCGACCGTACGGCCGCGGTGCTGCTGAACCACGTCGACTACCGCACCGGCCGGCTGCACGACCTGCCCGCGCTCACCGCGGCCGTGCGTGCCGCGGGCGCGCTGTCGGTCTGGGACCTCTGCCACAGCGCGGGCGCCCTGCCCGTCGGGCTGGACGAGCACGGCGTCGACCTCGCCGTCGGCTGCACCTACAAGTACCTGAACGGCGGGCCCGGTTCACCGGCGTACCTGTATGTACGGCGTGGACTCCAGGACCGTTTCGACTCCCCGCTGCCCGGCTGGAACTCCCACGCGGAGCCCTTCGGCATGCGGGCGGCGTACGAACCCGCCTCGGGTTCCCCGCGCGGCCGCGTCGGTACGCCGGACATCCTGTCGATGCTGGCCCTGGAAGCCGCGCTGGAGGTGTGGGACGGCGTGTCGGTCGACGCCGTCCGCGCCAAGTCCCTCGCGCTGACGGACTTCTTCCTGGAGTGCGTCGCCGAGTACGTGCCGGCGGGGCGGGTCGAGTGCCTCACCCCGGTGGCCCACGCGGAGCGCGGCAGCCAGGTCGCCCTGCGCTGCGACGACGCCGGTGACGTCATGCGCCGGCTCGTCGAGCGCGGTGTCGTGGGCGACTTCCGCGCGCCGGACGTCCTGCGGTTCGGGTTCACGCCGCTGTACGTGGGATTCGCGGACGTCGAGCGGGCCGCCCGGGTGCTGGGGGAGGTTCTCGCCGGACCTTCGTCCTGATCCCGGTCGTCGTGCGGGGCCGGTCCCGGTGACGGGTCCGGCCCCGTCCTACCAGGCCAGTTGGGCGATCTCCTCGACCACCACCGCGCACGCGTCCGCCGCCGGGTCGATCAGCGGGAAGTGGCCCACCTCCTCCAGCAGGGTCAGGCCCACCACCTCGCCCGCCCTGGCCGCCGCGTCCGCGTAGGACTCGGCGACGGCCTGCGGGACGACGTCGTCGGCCCGGCCCTGGACGAGCGTGGTGGCGATGCCGGTGGGCAGCAGGAACGCGGGGTCGGCGTACGGCAGCCGCTCCGCGAACCGCTGCTCCCCGCCGAGGAGTTGGAGTGAGGCGTTGCCGCAGACGTCGAGCTTCTCGGCGACGGTGAAGTCGGCGATCGGGGCGAGGGCGACGACTCCGCGCAGCGTGGCGGGGCCGCCGGTGCGCCAGGGCGCGTCGGCGGGCAGGACGTGCCGGGCCGCCGCCCAGAGGGCGAGGTGGCCGCCGGCGGAGTGGCCGGTGATCACCGTGCGGCGCGGGTCGGCCTGCGGCAGCGCCTCGTGGGCGAGGGCGGGCAGCGCGTCCAGCGCGGCGGCGATGTCGTCGAAGGTGTCCGGCCAGCGGCCCGCGACGGGCGTGCCGCCGGCCTGCGGCTCCGCGGGCCCGCGGCGGTACTCCACGCTCGCCACCGCGAAGCCCCGGCGGGCCAGGAAGTCCGCGAACGGGCTGATGTGCGCGCGGTCGTACGGTGCCCGCCACGCGCCGCCGTGCAGGACGACGACCAGGGGCGCCGTGCCGGGCGGGCACTCGTCGCGCGGCGCGTAGAAGTCGATCACCTGGTCGGGGTGGCCGCCGTACGCGGCGGTGACGTCGGGGTCGACGGGCGGGTGCGAGAAGGCCGACTCCTCCTCGGCGGCGGCCCGTTCTGCTGCGGCGTCGTCCGGCATGCTCCAACCTCTCAGCGGCGATACGGAATTGGCGGACCAGGTGAGAGCGGCCGGGTGTGTGATCCGGCCGTTGGCGGGGACGGTATCAGGCCGGTGACGTGCGCGGACACGGGGATGTCACGCACGGTGAGGGGAAAACGGTTCTGCCTGCCGGACGTCCGCCGAAGAGCCCGTAGTACCTGAGAGGGACGCCGGAGTACCCGCCTCACTGGTGACGACGGCGGCCGGGGGCCGGGCCTACCGTTCTGTACGTGACCGAGACGACCCACACGGGCGGCGGCGGGACGCGGCCGACCGCGCCGGAGAACCCGTACCAGCCCTACAAGCCGCGCAGCCCCGAGTTCCGGGCGGCGATGGCGGCGCTGCGCGGAATGCGGCAGGACCTGACGCACGACGCCTTCGCCTACCGTCCGCTGCCCGCCCTCTCACCGGACGGCCTGCGGATCGGCAAGCTGCCGCCGCGCCTTCGCCGGTACGCGGTGTGGACACCGCACGCTCTGGTGGCGGTGCTGGCGTGGATCACGCTGACCTCCGGGATCACGACGGGCCGGGACGTGGGCGATCCGCCCGCGGTCGTGGCGGCCCTGATCCCCGCGGCGGCGGTGCTGCTGACCCTGGTCCGGCCGGTCGGCGCGTTCTGGGTGTCGCTGGTCTCGACGCCGGTGCTCGGGGTGATCGGCGACACCTGGGACGGCTGGCCCTGGCAGCCGGCCAGCTTCACCGCGCACCTGTTCGTGCTGACGATCGTCGCGATACGCACGCGGCCGCGCGCCGCCGCCTGGATGTGGCTGCTGACCGCGGGGTACGCCCTGGCGGCCGACGTCACTCGGCAGACGTACTACGACTCCGACACCACGGCCATGCTGTTCCTGTCGGCGGTCTCGTTGCTGCTGGTGACGCTGCTGCATGTGCGGCGCGAGGCCGCGCAGGAGGTGACGGCCCAGCAGACGGTGACCGAGCAGGAGCGTTCCCGGCGGACCCTGCTGGAGGAGCGCACCACCATCGCCCGCGAGCTGCACGACGTGGTGGCCCATCACATGTCGGTCGTCGCCATCCAGGCCGAGGCCGCCCCCTACCGGGTGCAGAACCCGCCCCCGGAGCTGGAGCGCGCGTTCGTCACGATCCGGGAGAACGCGGTCGCCGCCCTCACCGAGCTGCGCCGGGTGCTGGGTGTCGTCCGCGCCGAGGACTACGAGGCCCCGGACGCCCCGCAGCCCACCCTGGCGGACCTCGACGCCCTGCTGGCCAACGTCCGTGACGCGGGCCTGGACGTGGAGAAGCTGGTCACCGGCGCGGCCCGCGAACTCCCGCAGGGTGTGGAGCTGTCGGCGTACCGGATCGTGCAGGAGGCGCTGAGCAACGTCCTGCGGCACGCGCCGGGCGCGACCGCCCGGGTGGAGATCGGCTATGTGCTCGGCGGTCTGGGTCTGCGCGTGGTCAACGGCCCGCCGCCCGCGCCGGGGCTGGTGAAGCCCTCGCCGGGCGCCGGGCACGGCATCACCGGTATGCGTGAGCGGGTCACCATGCTGAACGGCGAGATGACCTCGGCGGCCACCCCCGAGGGCGGCTACGAGGTGACGGTGTTCCTGCCGGTCGCGGCGGCGAGCGGGGCCGGGGCATGACCATCCGGGTACTGATCGCCGACGACCAGATGATGGTGCGGGAGGGCTTCTCCGTCCTGCTCAACGCGATGCCGGGCATCGAGGTCGTGGGGGAGGCGGTCAACGGCCGCGAGGCGGTGGCCAAGGTCCGTGAACTCGCCCCGGACGTCGTCCTGATGGACATCCGCATGCCCGAGCTGAACGGCATCGAGGCGACCCGGGAGATCGTGGCGGCGGACGGTTCCGCGAGGGTGCTGGTGCTGACCACGTTCGACCTGGACGAGTATGTGTACCAGGCGCTGCGGGCCGGGGCGTCGGGCTTTCTGCTGAAGGACGCCTCGGCGCGCCAACTGGCCGACGGGGTGCGGGTGGTGGCCGAGGGCGAGGCCCTGCTGGCCCCTTCGGTGACCAAGCGGCTGATCAGCGAGTTCGCGAAGATGTCGGACACCCCGCGCCGGGCGGCGCAGACGGCGGGCGCCGCCTACGGCGAGCTGACCGAGCGGGAGACCGAGGTGCTGGTGCTGATCGCCCAGGGGCTGTCCAACGCCGAGATCGCGGAGCGGCTGGTGGTCGCCGAGTCGACGATCAAGACGCATGTGAGCCGGATCCTGGTGAAGCTGGGGCTCAGGGACCGGACGCAGGCGGCGGTGTTCGCGTACGAGGCGCGGCTGGTCGTGCCGGGGTGAGCCGGGGGCCGGGCCGCCGCCCCGGTCATGTGTGGATCGCCAGGGGGACGACCCCCAGGGTCAGCACCAGCCCGAGCAGGGCGAAGAAGCCGGAGAGCACCGGGAGCACCAGCATGGTCCCCCGCCCGACGAGCAGGTCACGGGCGCTGCCGTTGAGGGGGTCGGCGGGGTCGTAGACGACCTCGACCCGGTCCCCGCGGTATCCGGCCGGGGTGTACGCGAACCTGTTGCCGTTCAGGTCTGCGAAGTCGTAGATGTGCATCCCGTCGATGTAGCCCCCGTACTGCGCGACGACCGTGACGCCGTGCTTGGGCAGCCGCCACATCCGGTGGCCGAAGGGCAGTGTGACCACCGCCGCGTGGGCCAGCAGTCCGGTGGTGAGGCCGAGCATCCACACCACGACCGAGGCCACGGGATCGCCGGCGAGGGTGACGGTCACGGTCTCCGCGCAGAGCATGAGCAGCAGCGCCGCCCAGACCAGCCGGACCGTCCGCCGCTTCCTGGCCTTCCAGCTCCCGGAGTCCGGGGTGCGCACGGTGACCAGCGCGGACCCGTCCGGGGCCGGCTCGGCGACTGTGGCCAGGGCCGCGTTGACGGCCGCGACGAAGGCGGTGGCGGCGGCGTCGCCGACGTCCTTGACCCGATGGGCGACCGGCTTCCCGCCCGGCGACCTCAGCTGGACCTCGACCACCCGCCGCGCACCGTGGACCCGGGCGACGGCCGCCAGGGGTATCTCGATCTCCTCGTCGCGCCGGCGCAGGATCAGGGCCGAGCCCTCGAAGGCCAGTGAGGTGTTCCCGCGGCCCCGCAGCACGGGGACGGACGGTGGCGTGATCGGCATGGCGTGATCGTAGAGGCGTGTGTGGATCTTGGGGAGGGTGTTTTCCCGCGGGCGGTGCGAACGGCGGGGCGTCCGGCGCGAGCCCCCTGGTCAGGGAGCGGACGGGCGGGTTACCGTCCGGGCATGTCAGGCCGTACTGATCTCGCGTTCGACCCCTGGGACCCGGCGTTTCTCGCGGACCCGTACCCCGCCTACGCCCAGCTTCGGGACAAGGGCCGGGTTCTGTACTTCGAGCCCACCGGGCAGTGGCTGGTGCCGCACCACGCGGACGTGTCGGCGCTGCTGCGGGACAGACGGCTGGGGCGGACGTACCAGCACCGGTTCACGCACGAGGAGTTCGGGCGGACCGCGCCCGACCCGGCGCACGAGCCGTTCCACACGCTGAACGACCACGGGATGCTCGACCTGGAGCCGCCGGACCACACCAGGATCCGGCGGCTGGTGTCGAAGGCGTTCACGCCGCGGACGGTGGAGCGGCTGAAGCCGTACGTCGAGCGGCTGGCGGGTGAGCTGGTGGACCGGCTCGTCGCCGCCGGGGGCGGGGATCTGCTCGCGGACGTGGCCGAGCCGCTGCCGGTGGCCGTGATCGCGGAGATGCTGGGGGTGCCGGAGGCGGACCGTGCGCCGCTTCGGCCCTGGTCGGCGGACATCTGCGGGATGTACGAGCTGAACCCCTCCGAGGACGCGGCCACCCGCGCGGTACGGGCGTCCGTCGAGTTCTCGGAGTATCTGCGGGAGTTGATCGCCGAGCGCCGCAAGGAGCCCGGCGACGATCTGATCTCCGGTCTGATCGCGGCCCACGACGAGGGCGACCGGCTCACCGAGCAGGAGATGATCTCGACCTGCGTCCTGCTGCTGAACGCCGGTCACGAGGCCACCGTGAACGCCACGGTGAACGGCTGGTACGCGCTGTTCCGCAACCCCGGCCAGCTCGCCGCGCTGCGCGCCGACCACACCCTGGTGCCCGCCGCGATCGAGGAGCTGATGCGGTACGACACCCCGCTCCAGCTGTTCGAGCGCTGGGTGCTGGACGAGGTCGAGATCGACGGGACGGTCGTCCCGCGCGGTGCGGAACTCGCCCTGCTCTTCGGCTCGGCCAACCACGACCCGGCCGTGTTCGCCGACCCGGAGCGCCTCGATCTCACCCGCGCCGAGAACCCGCACATCTCCTTCAGCGCCGGCATCCACTACTGCATCGGCGCCCCGCTGGCGCGGCTGGAGCTCGCCGCCTCCATGACGGCCCTGCTGGAGCGCGCCCCGGCACTGCGGCTCGCCGAGGAGCCCCGGCGCAAGCCGAACTTCGTGATCCGGGGGCTGGAGGGACTCGCGGTCGAGGTGCAGTGAGGCGCGCGCGGCACCCCGGCCGCGGTCCGGGACCCGCTCAGCCGCTGAGCAGGTCCCGTCGCCGGAGCCCCGCCAGGCCCGCGCCCACCAGCGCCGCGGCGAGCAGCGTCAGGGCCGTCACCGGCGCCCAGTCCATCTCGCCGCCCGGCAGCTTGGGCAGATGGCCGAAGGGCGAGAGATCCAGGACGAGCCCGGGGACGTCCAGGGCCGGGCCCACCCAGCCGATCAGGAGGACCGCCCCGGCCACCGCCCAGGCGGCCGTGGCCGTGCGGGGGAGTACGCCGTACAGCAGGACCGCCAGGCCGCCGACCGTCCAGACGGCGGGGAGCTGGACCAGACAGGCCGCCAGGATCGGGCCCGCCTGCCTGCCGTAGCCCACGGTGAGGCCGAGGCCGGCCAGGAGCATGATCAGGGCGCTGCCGCCGAAGGCGATCAGCAGATGGCCCGACGCCCAGCGGATCCGGCCGACGGGGGCGGCCAGCAGGGGTTCCGCCCGTCCCGAGGTCTCCTCGCCGTGCAGGCGCAGCACGGACGACACCACGAACAGCGTGGCGACCAGACCGAAGAAGCCCGCCATGGAGGCCAGGAAGGCCTCCGTCAGGGCCGACTGGCCGCCCATGCGCCGGAAGATCTCGCGGGCCCGCTCGTTGTCGCCGACCAGGTCGGCCGCGCCCTCGGTCATGGCGCCGTAGACGACCCCGGCGACCAGGAACGCGCCGCTCCAGCCGAGCAGGGCGCCCCGCTGGAGGCGCAGGGCGAGGGCGCCGGCGGTGCCCAGGCGGCCGGTGGCCGGGCCGGGCCGGGTGGCGAGGAAGCTCATGCCGACGTCGCGGCGGCCGGCGAGTTCGTAGGCGATCGCGGCCTGCACCAGGATCGCCGCCGCGAACAGCGCCAGGACCCACCAGCGTTCGTCCGCGTAGGGCCGCAGGTTCTCCAGCCACCCCAGCGGGGACAGCCAGGTCAGGGGCGAGGAGCCGTCGTCCGTCGCCGCGTCGCCCGCCGCGCGCAGCACGAACGCGGCTCCGAGGACCGCCGCCGTCAGCCCGCGCGCGAGCCGCGCGCTCTCGGTGAGCTGCGCGGCGATCGCCGCCGTCGTCGCGAACAGCAGGCCGACTCCCGCGATGCCCAGCCCGAAGGCCAGGGCCCCGGTGCCGCCCTGCGGGAACAGTCCCACGGTGATCAGCGCGGCCAGGCCGGCGGCGGCGACGGCGGCCGTGAGCAGGGCCGCGGTCAGCGGGGCCCGGCGGCCGACCATCGCCGAGGAGATCAGCTCCTGACGGCCGCTCTCCTCCTCGTCGCGGGTGTGGCGTACGACGAGCAGCAGGCTCAGCACGGCCGCGAGGGCACCGGCGTAGACACCCACGCGCCAGACGGTCAGGGCGCCGTACGAGTCGCCGAGGACCGGGCCGGTCATCGCGCGCAGCGAGGAGTTGGCCGCCATCTGCTGGAGGAGGTTCGCGCGTTCCTCCGGGGTGCCGTACAGGCTCCTGATCGTGTTCGGCATGGACAGGACCATCAGGGCGTTCACGCCGGTCCAGACCGGGATCATCACGCGGTCGCGGCGCAGGGCGAAGCGCAGCAGCGCGCCCGTCCCGGCCAGCGGGCGGGAGCCGCGCGGGCGGGCGGCGAAGACGGCGGCGGTCATCGGGCCGCCTCGCCCAGGTCGTCCTGGTAGTGACGCAGGAACAGTTCCTCCAGGGTCGGCGGCTTCGAGGTCAGCGACCGCACCCCGGACTCGCCGAGCGACCGCAGGACGGCGTCCAGCTTGTCGGTGTCGACCTGGAGGCGGACACGGTGGCCCTGGACGTCGAGGTCGTGGACGCCGGGGAGGCGGGACAGGCCGTTGGGCGGGCCGGCGAGCTCGGCCGAGACGCTGGTGCGGGTCAGATGGCGCAGGTCGGCGAGGGAGCCGGTCTCGACGGTGCGGCCCTTGCGGATGATGCTGACGCGGTCGCAGAGCTCCTCCACCTCGCTGAGGATGTGCGAGGAGAGCAGGACGGTGCGGCCGCGCTCGCGCTCCTCGGCGACGCAGCGCTGGAAGACCTCCTCCATCAGCGGGTCCAGGCCCGAGGTGGGCTCGTCCAGGATCAGCAGGTCCACGTCCGAGGCGAACGCGGCGACCAGGGCGACCTTCTGACGGTTGCCCTTGGAGTAGGTGCGGCCCTTCTTCGTCGGGTCCAGCTCGAAGCGGTCGGTCAGCTCGTCCCGGCGGGCGCGGTTCAGGCCGCCCCGCAGCCGGCCGTAGAGGTCGATGACCTCGCCGCCGGAGAGGTTGCGCCACAGGGTGACGTCGCCGGGTACGTAGGCGAGGTGCCGGTGCAGCTCCACCGCGTCGGCCCAGGGGTCGCGGCCGAGGACCTGGGCGGCGCCCGCGTCGGGGTGCAGCAGGCCCAGCAGGACGCGGATCGTGGTGGACTTCCCCGAGCCGTTCGGGCCGAGGAAGCCGTGCACCTCTCCGGCTTCGACCTCCAGGTCCAGGCCGTCGAGGGCGTGGGTGCCGCCGAAGGACTTGTGCAGTCCGGAGACGGTGATGGCCTTCGTCATGTTCCGAACGTACGCTTTCTTCAGAAGTTTGTGAAGTTAAGGAAGAGTGTGAAGCGTGGGTAGGGTGGTCGTATGACGGAGCCTGTGGAGGTGGAGCGGGACGCCGAGGCCGTGTCTCGGTTCGTGGAGTCCTTCGCCGCGCGGCTGGTGGAGGCGGGGATGCCGCGGATGCCGGCGCGGGTGTTCGGGGCGCTGCTCGCCTCCGACGAGGGGGTGCTGACCTCCGCCGAGCTGGGGGAGCGGCTGCGGATCAGTCCGGCGGCGGTGTCGGGGGCCGTGCGGTACCTGGCGCAGGTGCACATGGTGTCGCGGGAGCGCGAGCCGGGGTCGCGGCGCGAGCGGTACCGGGTGCACGCCGATCAGTGGTACGAGGCGCTGACCAACCGGGAGGCCGTGCTGAAGCGGTGGGAGGAGGCGCTTCGGGACGGGGTGGTGAGTCTCGGGCCGGGGACTCCCGCGGGGCGGCGGCTGGGGGAGACCCTGGAGTTCTTCGAGTTCATCGAGGTGGAGATCGCGGCGATGATGGAGCGGTGGCGGGAACACCGGGACCGGACGTTCGGGAAGTAGCCGCCGCCGACCGCCGCCGACCGCCGCCGACCGCCGCCGACCGCCGCCGACCGCCGTCGGCGGCTGTCCCTGTGCCGGTGTGCGGGTCAGCCCGGGAGCATCAGGCCCAGCGCTCCCTCTCTGAGGGTCCAGGTGCGGCGGCGGACCGGGCCGGAGACCGTCGCGTCGGCGCGGTAGCGGAAGTCGGCGCCGGAGACGGTGATCTGGCGGCCCGTCGCGCGCAGGGGCACGGCTTCCGCGCCCACCAAGACCGGATGAATCTCCACGGCGGCCGACCCGACGGGACCCGGCGCCACGGCGACCTCCCGCACCGGCTGGTCCAGGTCCACCAGGGTCACCCCGTCGACCTCGACCCGCAGCCGCGCCGGACCCGCCGCGGGCGGCGCGACGGCGGGCTCGCGGGACGGCCGGGTGGCCCCCAGCGCCCGCACCAGCGACCGGGCCGACCGCAGCCACGGCACACCGCTCTCCGCGCCCTCCGGCGCTCCCGCACCCGCGCCCACCGCGTGGACCGGCGGGATCCGCAGCCCCCCGAGGACCACCCCGTCGCTGTCGTCGACCAGGACGTCCAGCCGCCGTTCCATCCCGTCCAGCGCGGCCCGCGCGGCGGCCACCGCCCCGGTCGGCACGCCCAGCGAACCGGCCAGCGTCAGCATCGCCCCGACCGGGACCACCGACAGCACGCAGTCGGTCAGCTCCCGCCGCCGGTGCAGCAGGGACACCGCGCGGACCAGGGCGCTGTCGTCACCGACGACGACCGGGCGGCGCGAGCCGCGGCGCGCCAGGGCACGGGCGAACTCGTCCGGCCCGTCCGGGAGGCACACCTTGGTCGCCGCACCCGCGCTGAGCACGTCTTTCGCGATCCGTACGGACTCTCCGTCCATCCTCCGGGCGACCGGATCGATCACCACCAGCAGCTGATCGGACGTCGCGAAAGTCGCCACCTCGGCCATGCCTCGCTTCCTCGGGTAGCATCTTTGTGCAAGAGCCCCTTGCGCTATTGCGCCAGGGGCTTCGTCTATTCCGGGGCATCCGGTCCGACGGGTTGCGGCCGACGAAGGTCGCCGGGGTACGAGGCACAGCCGTGTCGCGTACGCCCCTGACCTTGGACATGCCCCGCCCGGAAGGGGTGTACGCGCGTGCCCGCACTTGTGCTGCTCGGTGCTCAGTGGGGTGACGAGGGTAAAGGCAAGGCAACCGACCTGCTCGGCGGATCCGTCGACTATGTGGTCCGTTACCAGGGCGGCAACAATGCCGGCCACACGGTCGTCGTGGGCGACCAGAAGTATGCCCTTCACCTTCTCCCCTCCGGCATCCTCTCGCCGGGGTGCACCCCGGTCATCGGCAACGGCGTCGTCGTCGACCCGTCGGTCCTGCTTTCCGAGCTGAGCGGGCTCAACGAGCGTGGCGTCGACACGTCCAAGCTCCTCATCAGCGGCAACGCGCACATCATCACGCCTTACAACGTCACCGTCGACAAGGTGACGGAACGCTTCCTCGGAAAGCGGAAGATCGGCACCACCGGGCGCGGCATCGGCCCGACCTACGCCGACAAGATCAACCGGGTCGGCATCCGGGTCCAGGACCTCTACGACGAGTCGATCCTGACCCAGAAGGTCGAGGCGGCGCTCGACGGCAAGAACCAGCTCCTGACCAAGCTGTACAACCGGCGCGCGATCGCCGTCGACCAGGTCGTCGAGGAGCTGCTCGGTTACGCGGAGAAGCTCGCTCCGTACGTCACCGACACGGTCCTGGTCCTCAACCAGGCGCTGGACGACGACAAGGTCGTCCTGTTCGAGGGCGGCCAGGGCACGCTGCTGGACATCGACCACGGCACGTACCCCTTCGTCACCTCCAGCAACCCGACCGCGGGCGGCGCCTGCACGGGCGCGGGCGTGGGCCCGACGAAGATCAGCCGGGTCATCGGCATCCTGAAGGCGTACACCACCCGCGTCGGCGCCGGTCCGTTCCCGACCGAGCTGTTCGACGAGGACGGCGAGGCGCTGCGCCGGATCGGCGGCGAGCGGGGTGTCACCACCGGCCGTGACCGCCGCTGCGGCTGGTTCGACGCGGTGATCGCCCGCTACGCGACCCGGGTCAACGGCCTGACGGACTTCTTCCTCACCAAGCTCGACGTCCTCACCGGCTGGGAGCAGATCCCGGTCTGTGTGGCCTACGAGATCGACGGCAAGCGCGTCGAGGAACTGCCCTACTCGCAGTCCGACTTCCACCACGCGAAGCCGGTCTACGAGACCCTGCCGGGCTGGTCCGAGGACATCACCAAGGCCAAGTCGTTCTCCGACCTGCCGAAGAACGCCCAGAACTACGTCAAGGCGCTGGAGGAGATGTCCGGCGCCCCGATCTCCGCGATCGGCGTGGGCCCGGGCCGCGACGAGACGATCGAGATCAACTCGTTCCTGTAGGCCGGGACACGGCCGCGGACCTCTGGTGCCGCGGCCCTCTCGGGCCGATGCACGTGCGGGCGCTCCCGGCAAGCGGGGGCGCCCGTTCCGTGTTCCAATCGGGTCATGCCCCTCCGTGAGGCGCCGTGCCAGGGCCCGTACGGCGGAGAGGTCCGGGGCACCGACTGCGGCGAGCGGGCCCGCTTCGAGGTCCTCCGCCACCGGCGCCCCGCGCTGCACGTGTGCCCCGTCCACCTCGGCCCGGCCCTGCTGCTGGCCGACGGGGTGCTGTGGCCGCCGGAGATCCGGCTCATCGGGTGAACCTCGCGCACCGGGCATAGGGTGAAATTGCGGAGGGGTGATCGAAAACGGAGAGGTGGCTGCCATGCGTATGCTCTTCAAGGCCTCGATGGACACCGAGAAGTCGAACGAGCTCATCCGCAACGGGAAGATCGAGGGCCTGCTCAAGGCGCATCTGGAGAAGATCCGGCCCGAGGCGGCCTACTTCGGCGTGGAGGGCGGCAAGCGGACCTGCTACCTCGTCTTCGACATCCAGGACAGCTCGGACATGCCGAAGCTGGCCGAGCCGTTCTTCATGGAACTGGGCGCGGAGGTGCAGTACACCCCCGTGATGAACGTCGAGGACCTCCGAAAGGGCCTGGCCCAGCTCGGCTGACGGCGCGGCTCAGCTGAAGACGATCATCGAACCCTGGGCGAGGCTACGGGTCGCCGCGGCGTGCAGGCCCAGCCAGACGTGCCGTTCGCGGGCGAAGGGGCTCGGGTCGTACGGCGCGGGGATCGCCGGTTCCTCCAAGCCGGTGGGGTTGCCCGGGGGTTGGGGCGTTGCCGGGGGGTTGGCCGGGTCGATGCCGATGGCCGGGGCGATCATCTCCAGCTCGCGCAGCAGGGCCTGGGAGGAGCCGAGCGGGCCACCGCCGGCCAGCATGTCCTCGTCGGAGAGCGGGTGGGGGAAGTCGACGGGGATGTACGCGCCCGCGTGGTCGTAGTGCCACACCAGGTGCGACTGCTGGGCCGTCGTCTCGAACATCTCCAGCAACTGCTCGTAGTCGCCGCCCAGTTCGTCCACGGGCGTGACCGGCAGTCCGCACATCTGGAGCAGATAGACGCGGCGCAGGAAATGCAGCGCGTCGTAGTCGAAGCCGGCCACCGGGGCGACGTCGCCGGACAGCCCGGGCATGTACTGGTACACCGGCACCGGTGGGTGCCCGGCCTCGGCCAGCACCCGGTTGTACTGCGCGAGTTCGTCGGCGAACGGGTTGTCCGGGGTGTGGCACAACACGTCGACGAGAGGTACCAGCCACAGGTCACAGGCCAAAGAAGGCTCCTCGCTCGGAACGGTGTACGGGGTGCAGCGGCTCGCTCGGGAAGCCTAATCGGTGTGGTGCACGGATGGTTCCCCGCGTGCGCCCGCTCAGTCCCCCGCCGCGCCCTCGATGAGCGCGAGCGAGTGCGCGTTGTACGCGGCCACGACGGCCCGCGCGGTGTCGGTGTCGCGCCGGGTGAGGGCGTCGACCAGTTCGGTGTGCCCGGCCCACAGCCGGCCGCGCAGGTCGGGGAGCCCCCGCAGCCGCTGGACCGCGCAGACCCAGGACTGCACACGCAGCCGGTGGAGGAAGTCGCCGAGGTAGTCGTTGCCGTACAGGGCGCACAGCTCGCGCCAGAAGCGCAGGTCGTAGCCGATGAGGACGATCAGGTCGCCCGCGGTCGCGGCCCGCTGCGCCTCCTCGCCGCGGCGGCGCACCCCGGCGAGCGCGGCGGCCGTGCGCGGGTCGGCCGGGTCGTGGAAGCCGCGGTGCCCCTTGCCGAGCGCGTGGAACATGCCGTCGGTGACCAGGCTGCGGGCCTCGACGAGCCCGCGGAAGTCGGCGAGCGAGTACTCCCGCACCCGGAACCCGCGGTGCTGGTCGGCCTCCAGCAGGCCCTGCGCGGACAGGTCGACCAGCGCCTCGCGCACGGGGGTCGCCGAGACGCCGTACTGGTCGGCGATCTCCTTGACCGTGAAGGCCTGTCCCGGTCGAAGCCGGCCCGCCAGCACCTCGTCCCGGAGCGCGTCCGCGATCTGCTGCCGCAGGGTGCTGCGCGTGACGGCGGCACCGGTGCCGCTGCTGCCGGACATGGTCGGTGTGTCTCCCTCGTCACGTGGTGGTGGCGTGCCCGCGCGCGTCCGTACGCCCGTACGGACACGTCGGTGAGCACGCCACCTTACGCGTTCGGGCCGGGGTCAGACCCGGGTGTGCTCGTCCGCGACCGAGAGCGCGGCGTCCAGCACGGCGAGGCCCTCCTTCAGCTCGGCCTCGGTGATGTTGCAGGGCGGCACGACATGGGTGCGGTTCATGTTCACGAAGGGCCAGACCCCGCCGGACTTCATGGCGGCGGCGAACGCGGCCATCGGCGCGTTGGCCTCCCCGGCGGCGTTGTACGGCACCAGCGGCTCGCGGGTCTCCCGGTCCCGGACCAGCTCGATCGCCCAGAACATGCCGAGGCCGCGGACCTCGCCGACGCTCGGGTGCCGCTCGGCCAGCTCGCGCAGCGCGGGCTCCAGGACGGTCGTGCCCAGGTGCGCGGCGTGCTCGACGACGCGTTCCTCGGCCATGACCTTGATGGTCGCGACGGCGGCCGCGCAGGCCAGCGGGTGCCCGGAGTAGGTGAGACCGCCCGGGTAGGGGCGCTTGGCGAAGGTGTCGGCGATCTTCCCGGAGATGGCGACACCGCCGAGCGGGACGTAGCCGGAGTTCACGCCCTTGGCGAAGGTCATCAGGTCCGGCACGACGCCGGAGTGGTCGGCGGCGAACCACTCACCGGTCCGCCCGAACCCGGCCATGACCTCGTCGAGGACGAGGACGACGCCGTACTTGTCGCAGATCTCGCGCACCCCGGCGAGATAGCCCGGCGGCGGGACCATGATCCCGGCCGTGCCCGGGACGGTCTCCAGGACGATCGCGGCGACGGTCGCGGGCCCCTCGAAGGCGATCGTCGTCTCCAGGTGCTCCAGCGCCCGCGCGCACTCCTGTTCCTCGGTCTCGGCGTAGAAGCGGGAGCGGTACAGGAAGGGCGCCCAGAAGTGCACGACCCCGGCCGCGGCGCCGTCGCTGGCCCAGCGGCGCGGGTCGCCGGTGAGGTTGATCGCCTGCTGGGTGCCGCCGTGGTACGAGCGGTAGGCGGAGAGCACCTTGGGGCGGCCCGTGTGCAGCCGGGCCATGCGCACCGCGTGCTCGATCGCGTCGGCGCCGCCGTTGGTGAAGAAGATCTTGTCCAGGTCGCCCGGGGTGCGCTCGGCGATCAGCCGGGCCGCCTCGGAGCGGGCCTCGACCGCGAAGGCGGGCGCGAAGGTGGTCATCCTCGCGGCCTGCTCCTGGATCGCGGCGACGACCTCGGGGTGCTGGTAGCCGATGTTGGTGTAGACGAGCCCGCTGGTGAAGTCGAGGTACCGCCTGCCGTCGTAGTCCCAGAAGTACGACCCCTCGGCGCCGGCGACGGCGAGCGGGTCGATGAGCTCCTGCGCGGACCAGGAGTGGAAGACGTGCGCGCGGTCCGCGGCCTTCACTGCGGCGCCGGCTTCGGGGTTGGGCTGAGGGGTCATGCCGGGGAGCGTAAATGTCCGCGATGCGGAACCGGTATGGGCGTCCTGTCTGCGGGCCGGGGCTTTCCGCGACAGGTTGTCGAGCAGGCCGTGTGACCGAGTCCCGGGAATGGTTGACAGGAAGCTGTCGACATGACAGTCTTCTGTCATCAGCAGAACGGCCCGGAGGAGGAACCATGAGCACCGCCGTCCGCAAGCCCGTGCACCACGCCGTCTACGACACCTTCGCCGACTGGGAGACCGGTCACGCCACCGCCCACCTGGCCCGGGGCGGCCACGAGATCCGCACGGTCGGGGCCGCGGAGAAGGAGGTCCGCAGCATCGGCGGACTGCGCGTACGGCCCGACCTCGCGCTCGACGCGCTGCGGCCCGAGGACAGCGCGCTGCTGATCCTCCCGGGCGCCGACCTCTGGGACACCTCCGACGACCTGGCCCCGTTCGCCCGCAAGGCGCGCGAGTTCCTCGCCGCCGGCGTCCCCGTCGCCGCCATCTGCGGCGCCACCGCGGGGCTCGCCCGCGAGGGGCTGCTCGACGACCGCGCGCACACCAGCGCCGTCTCCTTCTACCTGGCCGCCACGGGCTACGGCGGCGGCGAGCGGTACGCCGACACGGACGCGGTCACCGACCGGTCCGGCGCGGGCGCGCTCGTCACCGCCGGCCCCACCGAACCCGTCGCCTTCGCCCGGGAGATCCTGCGTCTGCTCGGCGTCTTCGACGGCGAGGTGCTCGACGCCTGGTACCGGCTGTTCCACGACTCCGACGCCGAGGCCTACGCGGTCCTGGAGCAGGCGGGCGCGGCGTGAGCAGGGAACGCCAGGACCTGTTCAGCCGCGCGGCGCTCGGTGTGTTCCGGCTCAACGGCCAGTTCCTGGGCATCGCCGAGGAACTGGCCGCGCCCGCCGGGCTGACGGCGGCCTGGTGGCAGGTGCTCGGCGCGGTGCTGCGCGAGCCGCTGCCCGTGTCCGGCATCGCGCGGGCCATGGGCATCACCCGGCAGAGCGTCCAGCGCGTGGCCGACCTGCTGGTGGAGCGCGGGCTCGCCGAGTACCGCGTCAACCCGGCGCACCGCCGCGCCAAGCTGCTCGCGCCGACCGAGGCCGGGTTCGCCGCGGTCGGCCGTATCGACCCAGGTCACGCGGCCTTCGCCGACCGGCTCGCGGCGGCCTTCGGGGAGGGCGAGCTGGCCGCGGCCGTGGAGACGCTGGAGCGGCTGTCGAGGGTGCTGGAGGAGATGGGGCCCGGTGCCGGGGCGGACGCGGGGAGGCATCCGGCCGCGGGCGCGGCGACGAGCGCACCGGCTGTTACGGAACCGTAGACACCGGGCCGTTCACCTCGCCGTTTGCCGCACTATCGTGGGGCTGTCGCACTGGCGTGGCCGGGGGAGGGCCTGCGGTGGAGAAGCTCGGGGCGGGAGATCCACTGAGGATCGGCGCGTACCGCTTGCTGGCACGGCTGGGCGCGGGCGGGATGGGGCAGGTGTACCTCGCCCGGTCCGACCGCGGGCGCACGGTCGCCGTGAAGCTCGTCAAGCGGGACCTGGCCGCCCAGGAGGAGTTCCGGGAGCGGTTCCGGCAGGAGGTGCGGGCCGCCCAGCGGGTCGGCGGGTACTGGACCGCGCCCGTGCTGGACGCCGACACCGAGGCCGAGGTGCCGTGGGTGGCCACCGGCTATGTCGCCGGGCCGAGCCTGCAGCGGGTCGTCGGGCACGACCACGGGGCGCTGCCCGAGCGGTCGGTGCGCATCCTCGCGGCCGGTCTCGCGCACGCGCTCAGGAACATCCACGCCGCCGGGATCGTCCACCGGGACCTGAAGCCGTCCAACGTGCTGGTCACCATCGACGGGCCGCGGGTCATCGACTTCGGCATCGCCCGCGCCCTGGAGACCGTCACCGACGCGGGGCTGACCCGGACCGGCGCGCTCATCGGGTCGCCCGGCTTCATGGCCCCCGAGCAGGTCCGCGGCGACCGCATCACCCCGGCCTGCGACGTCTTCTGCCTCGGTTCCGTCCTCGCCTACGCCGCCACCGGCACCCTGCCGTTCGGCGGCGCCGACAGCGGTGTGCACGCGCTGATGTTCCGCATCGCCCAGGACGAGCCGGACCTCACGGGCGTCCCCGAGGGGATCGCCGACCTCGTCCGCGACTGCCTGAGGAAGGACCCGGGGGCCCGGCCCACCCTCGACCACATCCTCCAGCGCACCGGGGCGGAGGACACGGTGTCCGACGGCCGGTCGCGCGACCCGTGGCTGCCGGGCGCCCTGGTGGCCCAACTGGGGCGCCACGCGGTGCAGTTGCTGGACTCGGAGGATCCGGAGGTGCCGGTCGCCGCGTGGGGTCCCGGTGCCCCCGCGCTGCCGCCGGGCGGTGCGGGTGCCCCCGCGCTTCCCGGCGCGCCCGCCGCACCGCCTGCCCTCCCGGCGCTCCCGGGGGGCTTCCCGGCCGGTGGAGCGCCGGGTGCTCTCCCGCCCGTGCCCGGCGCTTCACCGGCCGGTGCGCACGGTGCCCCGGGCGCCGTCCCTCCCGCCTCGCCCGAGCACGCGCCCGCCGGTGACGACTCCGCGCCCCCCTTCGGGCCGCCGCCGGGCACCCCGCCCGATCGCCCGCAGGCCGCCGCCGGGCCGGGGCCGCGGCCGGGCCCGCCGCATCCCGCGTACGCGCCGCCCCCGGCGTACGGCCATCCCCAGCCGGGCCCCGACGGACACGGGTACGGCGCTCCCGGGCCAGGCGCCGCGGGCTGGGGCGCGCCCCCAGCGCCACCGGCGTGGGGCGGCCACGGGAACGCCCACGGGAACGCCCACGGCGGTACGAGCCCGACGCTCTACGGCCCCCCGCCGCCCGAGCCCGAGCCCGGGCCCGGGCGCCGCAACGGGCGGGCCACCGCCGTGCTCGTCGCGGTCGCCCTGGTCGTCGCGCTCGCCGCGGGCGGGTCGGTGTACGCCCTGATGAACGGCGGCGACGGCGACGACGACGCCAAGGGCGGCCCCACCCCCTCGGCCACCGGCGCCCCCACCACCCCCGGACCGACCACCGGCGAACCCACCCCGTCCGCCGGCTCCTCCGGCCCGACCTCCGCCGCCCCGGCCGACGGCGTCGTCCCGGAGGAGTACGTCGGCACCTGGACCGCGGCCATCGACAACGAGAGCGGCCACAACACCCGCGTACTGACCATCGGGCAGGGCGAGGTCGGCGACACGGTGCTGACCCTGGTCGCCGAGGGCCCCGCCGGGAGCGGCACCTACCGCTGTGTGTTCGAGGCGCGGCTCAGCGAGGAGCCGGGCGCGGACGGGCCGCTCGCGATCAGCCCCTCCACGGTCACCGTCGGCGAGCCCGCCTCCTCCTGCACGCCCGGCGCGGCCTCCGAGGTCACGCTGCTGTCCGACGGCACCCTGCGGCGGGTGAACACGTCCACCGGGGAGGAGCTGACCTACCGCCGCGGATGACGCTTGGGCGAACTTCCGGGGACGGCGGCGGACCGCGCCGCCAGCCCGCCGTAGCGTGACTCCCTGTCAGGTTCTGGGGAGTGGCGGGGGCGCCCACGGTGGAGTTGCTGAGCACAGAGAACGTCGTCGCCGTGGGCACCGCGCTTCTCGGCATCGTCGCGTCCGGCGTGATGGTCTGGTACGAGCGGCGGGTGCCGCGGCGCAAGCGGATCGGCTACCGCGTCCAGATGGACAACCCGATAGGCGACGACGTCCGCTCGGGCCTGCCCAACGTCCGGCTCGGGGTCTTCGACGACGCCGCGGTCATGGCCGACGCGACGCTGGTGCTGCTGCGCGTGGAGAACGACGGCTCCCAGGGCGTCGACGGCGACGACTACACCGGGCCGGAACCGCACGGCCTCACCGCGGTGTTCACCGACCGCCTCGTGCGGGGCGTGTCGGTGACCCAGCCGGCCGGCACGGACCATCTGATGGACCACTTCACCCCGGCCCGCGGCTTCGGCTACGACGGCAACGTGCTGCGCATCCCGCGCGTCCCGCTGAACCGGGGCGAACACTTCAAGCTGCTCGTGCTGCTGTCGGGCGGTGACGTGGGCGCGGAGATCCGGGTGCGCGGCGGACTGCGCGACGGCGAGGTGCACCCCAACCGCAGCGCCACCCCGGACGAGATGCCGCCGCTGTTCAGCACACCGGCCCGGGTGTTCACGGCCCTGCTGACCGTGTCGGTCCTGGCCCTCGCCGCGATCGTCGTCGGCCAGGGTGGGACGAACCCGCCGCTCGGCTGCGAGCGGGGCGGACTGACGGTGACGGGGTCGACGGCGTTCGCGCCGGTGATCGAGACGCTGGCCGAGCAGTACGAGAAGGACTGCGAGGGCGCGGACATCACCGTCGAGGCGCGGGGCAGCGAGGCGGGCGTCGCGGAGCTGGCCGCGCTCGGCCGCCGCTCGGGGGAGCGGGCCGACTCCGTGATCGCGTTCTCGGACGGGGCGATGGGGGAGCGTCTGGGGCTGACCGGCGACCCGGTGGCGGTGTCCGTCTTCACGATGGTGGTGAACGCCGGGCTGGACCTGGGCCCGGTCGGTCTGTCGGTGACGGACGTGAGCCGGCTGTACCGGGGCGAGATCCACCGCTGGAGCGAGCTGAACCGCTACCGGCCGGGCAGCCCCGCGCTGCCGGACGTGCCGGTGGTGCTGGTCAGCCGGGACGCGTACTCGGGGACGCGGCAGATCTTCCAGCAGCGGGTGCTGAGCGGGGCGTGGGAGATGGCGCCGACCACCTCGCTGGACTGCCGTCCGCCGCGCGCCCCCGGCCCGGACGCCCCGGTGACCCGCTGCGAGCTGGCGACGACGGAGGCCGTGCTGGACAGGGTGGCGGCGCAGCGGGGCGCGGTCGGCTACAGCGAGCTCACCCTGGCGGAGGGCCACCGGGGCGTGCGCCGCGTCGAGCTGGGCGGCGAGACCCCCTCGGTGGACCGCCTCGAACGCGACTCGGGCCACTACCTGTACTGGGGCGTGGAGTACGCCTACACCGACGGCGTGCCGCCGGCCGGCTCGCCGGCCGCCGCCTTCCTCGCCTACCTCTCGGAGCCGGTCAGCCTGCGGGTGATCCGCGACCAGGGCCATCTGCCGTGCGCGAGCCGCCGGGAGGCCTGCGCCTGACGAGGTCCGGGGCGGGGGCGCGCCTCGCGTGCCGGGCCCGTCCGGGTGCCGGGCCCGGCGTCGCTCACCTGGGCTCGGGCGGCCGCTGCCGGGGCATGTTCGGGCGGGCCGGGCCGTTCGGGGGGAGGGGGAAACGGCCGTTGAGGACGTTGGTGTCCTGCGGCCGGGCCCCGGCGGGGACGGCGGACTGGATGCCCAGGGGCGCCGGACCCGTACGGAACTCGACCATCCAGTCGGCGGTCTCGGCGCGGACGAGCTCGGTGACGTCCTCGGAGAAGCGGCGCAGCACGGCGAGACAGCGCTCGGCGGCCTCCCCGGCGGTGCCGTCGGCGGGGCCGAGCACCTCCCGCACGCTCTCCGAGGCCCAGTCGAACTGGAGGGCCTGGAGCCGCCGCTGCACGGCCTGGGCGGTGGCCACGTCCCTTATCCAGCCCGAGGTGACGCCGAAGAACCGGTCGACGCCCACGCAGGCGACCGCCACCAGCAGGGCGAGATAGCCCCAGGGAGCGACCCCGCCCACCACGCCCGTGAGGTCCAGCAGCGGCAGCGCCGCCCCGGCGACCGCCCCCACGGCCGCGCCCGTCCGCAGCGCGCGGGCGCTCCGCCGCTTCCACACCCGGTCGCCGAGATACCAGGCGGCGGTCTCCAGGGCACCCTTCTCCACCCACCGGTACAGCTCGTCGAGCCGCTCGGCGGGCTCCCCCCAGTCCCCGTGGGGAAAGATCCGGCCGGTCAGATCGCCCGGCCGCAGTGCCGCCGCACCGTCGCCGCGCCCGTCCTGCGGCGGCCCCTCGGGCTGCATCTCCGGCTGACCCACCCGGCACTCCCTACTGATCACGGTGATCACGGTGCGTGACGCTCTCCCACGGTCCGCACGGCGTGGAGGACACCCCCGACGGCGCTCACGTGACACGTGATGCTGATGCGCCGGATCCTTCCTACCGCCCAATGGGTGGCGAAGTGGAGGGTTTCGCAGCTTTTCCGCCCGGAAGTGGGCCTTGATCAGGTATAGGACCGACAGCCGACTCACTCGAAAGAGTGACGGGGCGATGGCCTCGCCGACCACGTAGGCTCGTGCCGAACGGGAAGAAGCCCCCGTCCGCAGAGACGACAGAGGAGAGCAGATCGTGATCCCCGGTGGCGGCCAGCCCAACATGCAGCAGTTGCTCCAGCAGGCCCAGAAGATGCAGCAGGACCTGGCGAAGGCCCAGGAGGAACTGGCCAGGACCGAGGTCGACGGCCAGGCGGGCGGCGGTCTGGTGCGGGCGACGGTCACCGGCTCCGGCGAACTGCGCGGGCTGCGCATCGACCCCAAGGCGGTGGACCCGGAGGACACCGAGACCCTCGCCGACCTGATCGTCGCGGCGGTCCACGCGGCGAACGAGAACGCCCAGCAGCTCCAGCAGCAGAAGCTCGGCCCGCTCGCCCAGGGTCTCGGCGGCGGGATCCCCGGTCTGCCTTTCTAAGACAGGGGGACGGCATCTACCGTACGTAGTGAAGGCACAAGGAAGGACGGCAGTCCGTTGTACGAAGGCGTGGTCCAGGACCTGATCGACGAGCTGGGTCGGCTGCCCGGCGTCGGTCCCAAGAGCGCGCAGCGGATCGCCTTCCATGTGCTTCAGGCCGAACCGGCCGACGTACGGCGCCTCGCCCACGCCCTGATGGAGGTCAAGGCGAAGGTCCGCTTCTGCGCGATGTGCGGGAACGTCGCGCAGGAGGAGCTGTGCAACATCTGCCGTGACGCCCGCCGCGACGCGACGGTGATCTGTGTCGTCGAGGAGCCCAAGGACGTCGTCGCCATCGAGCGCACACGTGAGTTCCGCGGCCGGTACCACGTGCTCGGCGGGGCGATCAGCCCGATCGAGGGCGTGGGCCCGGACGACCTGCGTATACGAGAACTTCTCGCGCGGTTGGCCGACGGGACGGTCACGGAGCTGATCCTGGCCACGGACCCGAATCTGGAGGGCGAGGCCACGGCCACGTACCTCGCCCGCATGATCAAGCCCATGGGCCTCAAGGTCACCCGCCTGGCCAGCGGCCTCCCGGTGGGCGGCGACCTGGAATACGCGGACGAGGTCACCCTCGGCCGCGCCTTCGAGGGGAGACGACTTCTAGATGTCTGACGCCACGCTGCACGCGACCGGCCAGAACCCGGACGACTTCGCGGTCCAGATCGCGGACCAGGTGGAAAGCTTCCTGGTCGCGGTCTCCGAGGTGGCCAAGGGCGACGAGCCGGAGTCGGCGGTGCCCTTCCTGCTGCTGGAGGTCTCCCAGCTGCTGCTGGCCGGCGGCCGCCTCGGCGCCCACGAGGACATCGTCCCCGACGAGCGCTACGAGCCCGACCCCGGCTTCGAGCCGGACGTGGACGAGCTCCGTGAGAACCTCGCCCGGATGCTGGACCCGGTCGACGTCTACTCCGAGGTCTTCGACCCCTACGAGCCCCGCAAGGCGCCCGTCCCGGCCCGGATCTCGGACGACCTCACCGACGTCATCACCGACCTGCGCCACGGCATGGCCCACTACCGCGCGGGCCGCACCACCGAGGCCCTGTGGTGGTGGCAGTTCTCCTACTTCTCCAACTGGGGCTCCACTGCTTCGGCGACCCTGCGCGCACTGCACTCGGTGCTCGCCCACATCCGCCTCAACCAGCCGCTCGAGGAACTGGACGGCCTCGACACCGACCAGACCATGGGCGACGAGACGCTGGAGTTCGAGGCGGGCCGGGTGATGACGGAGGAGATCGCGGGCCCACTGGGCCTCGGCCGGGAGTGACCCGCGGCGCGACGCACAGCAGGTGACGACCGAGGCCGCCGACGTTCCCGCGACCGACGTCCCCGTCATCGATCCCCGCAGGCCGGACTCTCGTCACCGTGCGCGGCCCTCCGGACCGGGCCGCCGCCTCCGCCGTTGCCACCGCCCTGCGCCCCCCCACGACCCCGCGAGTGAGCTGAGCCACTTTCCCGAGTGCCGGGCCTCGCACAGGGCAGGGTCCTGAGCGGCGCGCCGGGATCTCACCATGCGATACCCCGAGGGTGAATTTCGGGCGCTCGATAGACTGAACCGACCCGCAGTACACGGGCGTATATGCGGGAAAAACGACGGACTGAGCGAGGAGCGCACGTGGGCCTTGTCGTGCAGAAGTACGGAGGCTCCTCCGTAGCCGATGCCGAGGGCATCAAGCGCGTCGCCAAGCGGATCGTGGAAGCGAAGAAGAACGGCCACCAGGTGGTGGCCGTGGTTTCCGCGATGGGCGACACGACGGACGAGCTGATCGATCTCGCCGAGCAGGTATCCCCGATCCCTGCCGGGCGCGAGCTCGACATGCTGCTGACCGCCGGAGAGCGGATCTCCATGGCCCTGCTGGCCATGGCGATCAAAAGCCTGGGCCACAGCGCCCAGAGCTTCACCGGCAGCCAGGCAGGTGTCATCACCGACTCGGTCCACAACAAAGCCCGGATCATCGATGTCACGCCGGGCCGCATCCGGGACTCGCTGAACGAGGGCAACATCGCCATCGTCGCGGGCTTCCAGGGAGTCAGCCAGGACAGCAAGGACATCACCACCCTCGGGCGCGGTGGTTCGGACACGACGGCCGTGGCGCTCGCCGCCGCCCTCGACGCCGAGGTCTGTGAGATCTACACCGACGTCGACGGAGTGTTCACCGCCGACCCGCGTGTGGTGAAGAAGGCCAAGAAGATCGACTGGATCTCGTTCGAGGACATGCTGGAGCTCGCCTCGTCCGGGTCCAAGGTGCTGCTCCACCGCTGTGTGGAGTACGCCCGGCGGTACAACATCCCGATCCACGTGCGGTCCAGCTTCAGCGGGCTCCAGGGCACGTGGGTGAGCAGTGAGCCGATCAAGCAAGGGGACAAGACGGTGGAGCAGGCCATCATCTCCGGTGTCGCGCACGACACCTCCGAGGCCAAGATCACGGTCGTCGGCGTGCCGGACAAGCCGGGTGAGGCCGCCGCGATCTTCCGCGCGATCTCCGACGCCGAGGTCAACATCGACATGATCGTGCAGAACGTGTCGGCGGCGGCCACGGGCCTGACGGACATCTCCTTCACGCTGCCCAAGGCCGAGGGCCGCAAGGCCATCGACGCCCTGGAGAAGTCCAAGGCCGGCATCGGCTTCGAGTCCCTCCGCTACGACGACCAGATCGGGAAGATCTCGCTGGTGGGCGCGGGCATGAAGACCAACCCCGGGGTCACCGCGGACTTCTTCACCGCGCTGTCCGACGCCGGCGTGAACATCGAGCTGATCTCGACCTCCGAGATCCGCATCTCGGTCGTCACGCGGGCCGACGACGTCAACGAGGCCGTGCGCGCCGTGCACACCGCCTTCGGACTGGACTCCGACAGCGACGAGGCCGTCGTCTATGGAGGCACCGGGCGATGACCGGACGACCGACGCTCGCGGTCGTGGGGGCGACCGGAGCCGTCGGCACGGTCATGCTCCAGATCCTGTCGCACCACAAGGACGTCTGGGGCGAGATCCGACTCGTCGCCTCCCCGCGCTCGGCCGGCCGCAAGCTGACCGTGCGCGGGGAGGAGATCGAGGTGCTGGCGCTGTCGGAGGAGGTCTTCGACGGGGTCGACATCGCGATGTTCGACGTGCCCGACGACATCGCCGCGCTGTGGGCGCCCGTCGCCGTGGCGCGCGGCGCCGTGGTCGTCGACAACTCCGCGGCCTTCCGGATGGACCCGGAGGTGCCCCTCGTGGTGCCCGAGGTCAATCCGCACACCGTACGGATGCGGCCGCGCGGGATCGTCGCCAACCCCAACTGCACGACCCTGTCCATGATCGTCGCCTTGGGCGCGCTGCACGCCGAGTTCGGCCTGCGCGAGCTGGTGGTGACCGCGTTCCAGGCGGCGAGCGGGGCCGGGAAGGCCGGGGTGGACACCCTGCGCCGGCAGCTGTCCCTGGTCGCCGGTACGGAGCTGGGGACCCACCCCGGTGACGTACGGCGGGCCGTCGGGGACGACACCGGGCCGTTCCCCGAGCCGGTCGCGCTGAACGTGGTGCCGTGGGCCGGGACCTGGCGCGAGGACGGGTGGTCCTCGGAGGAGATGAAGGTGCGGGACGAGTCCCGCAAGATCCTCGGCCTGCCGAAGCTGCCGGTCGCCGTGACCTGTGTACGGGTCCCCGTCGTCACCACGCACTCGCTGACCGTCCACGCCCGCTTCCAGCAGGACGTCACCGTCTCCGGCGCCCGCGAGATCCTCGCGACCGCGCCCGGTGTCGTGCTCTTCGACAACCCGGCCGCCGGGGAGTTCCCGACCCCCGCCGACGTGGTCGGCACCGACCCGACCTGGGTCGGCCGGGTGCGCCGGGCCCTGGACGACCCGACCACCCTGGAGCTGTTCGTCTGCGGTGACAACCTGCGCAAGGGGGCGGCCCTGAACACCATCCAGATCGCCGAGCTGGTCGCGGCGGAGTTCCCGTCGTAGGCGCCCGCTCCCGAAAACTCTGTCGATCTTCTGTGTTCGATTTGTAGGATCTGCGTGAGCATGTGATCCGGACGATGGTCCGGGCCACTTGATCCGGATACCGGGGGCGTTCGAAGATTTTCTCCCCGTCCACCGCAACCACGCGGAGGGCGGGGAGCGTCTTTGCGGTCGCCCTTGCGGGTGTGGAGACGCATTCATCCAGGCGTGGGGACGCCGAGAGCGGGCGTGGGGACGGCCGCTCGCTCGGACATAGGGGAAGAGCGGGACGCATGTGGGCATCTGAGGCTCCGTCGGCCGCGCCGGCCGGCGTGAGAACGTTGTCGGGCGCACCGTCACGGAGACCGGCCGGCGCAAAAGTGACGCCCGGCACGTACAACCCCCGCGGGGGGAAGCGTGTCCAACTGGCGTGGCAGAGGTACTCGACTTCAGTGTGGCCCCGCGCGGCACGGCCCTGCGGCCGCCCGTCCGCCGGCCCCAACGCCCCCGCGCGTCCGGCGCGCCCCGCGGCATGCCGGTGATCGCGCCCATGCCCGCAGCGCGGCCCGCCCGCATCCCCAGCCAGCGCGACGGCGCCGACGAGGCCGTGGCCGCCGGCACCACCGTCGACCACCTCACCGAGACCTACCGCGCCCACTACCGCTCCCTGCTCGGACTCGCCGCGCTCCTGCTCGACGACACCGCCTCCTGCGAGGACGTCGTCCAGGAGGCGTTCATCCGGGTCCACTCCGCCCGCAAGCGGGTCCGCGACCCGGAGAAGACGCTCGCCTATCTGCGGCAGACCGTCGTCAACCTCTCCCGTTCCGCGCTGCGCCGCCGCATCCTCGGCCTGAAGCTGCTCTCCAAGCCGATGCCGGACATGGCCAGCGCCGAGGAGGGCGCGTACGACTCCCTGGAGCGGCGCGACCTCATCAAGGCGATGAAGGGCCTCCAGCGCCGTCAGCGCGAGGTGCTGGTGCTGCGCTACTTCGCCGACATGACCGAGGCCCAGGTCGCCGAGACGCTCGGCATCTCCCTGGGCTCCGTGAAGGCGTACGGCTCCCGCGGCATCGCGGCCCTGCGCCTCGCGATGGAGGCGTCGACGAAATGAGCGAGAACGCCGAGAGCTTGGACGGCCGGGACGGCCGGGAGGGCAGGGAGCGCGGCGAGGACGCCGTGTCACGTCATGGGTCGGGGGACCATGCGCCGGGCCGGGCTCCGCAACCGGAGCAGGAGCCGAAGCAACCGCACGCTGGGAACCGAACTGTGAACGACCATCTCGACGAACAGAGCTCCGAGGGGCTCGG
The DNA here is from genome assembly GCF_055587025.1 of Streptomyces sp. NPDC048600. Taxonomy (NCBI): domain Bacteria; kingdom Bacillati; phylum Actinomycetota; class Actinomycetes; order Kitasatosporales; family Streptomycetaceae; genus Streptomyces; species Streptomyces sp. NPDC048600. The sequence continues at coordinate 54,220 of NZ_JBVJGZ010000012.1, forward strand.
GTCGGACGAGCTGGCCCTGCGCCGGATGCTGCACGACGCCGTGCAGGACGTCGAACCGCGCGACGGCACGCTCGACCATCTGCGCCGGGCCGTCCCCGCGCGCCGGGCGCGCAAGCGCCAGGCCGCCGTCGGCATGGCCGCCGCCGCGCTGTTCCTCGGCACCGCCGTGCCCGCGCTGGTGCATGTCACCGGGGTCGCCGGCCCCGACGCCAACCCCTCCATCGCCGGGCACGGCTCGGCGGCCCAGGGCGGGGCGGGCGAGGGCGAGAGCCAGGGCGGCGGCGACGCCTCCGGGGGCGGCACCGGCGGACGCACCGACGGCAGCCCCGACGGCGACACCGCCTCGAACGAGCAGGAGCAGGGCGTCACCCCCGGCTCGGGCAGCAGCGCCGACCCGACCGCCAGCGCCGAGGCGGACGCGCCCGCGTGCACCGCGGACCAGCTCTCCGCCAGCAGCCAGACCGGCGCCCCCGACTCCACGGGCGCGGTCTACGGCGGCTTCCGCGTCACCAACGTCTCCGACGGCAGCTGCCAGGTCGGCGGCGCCGGCACGGTGACCCCCGTCGCACAGGGCGCCACCGACCCCACCCGCGTCTCCCTCGCGAACCACGCCGCCGGGGACGCGGCGGGCGGCCTGCCCGACCCCTCCCTGGAGGTCGGCCGGCTCGTCCTGCTGCCCGGCGCGGCCTACGAGGTGAAGTTCGCCTGGGTGCCCTCCGAGGCTTGCTCCACCGACACCGGGAGCGGCGGCGGCACCGGCGGCGGCACGGGGACCGGCAGCGGCGGCGGCACCGGGGGCGGCGACACCGGCGGAGCGACGCCGACGCCCACCCCGACCGACAGCACCGGCAGCACCACCGAGGGGACCACCACGACCGGGGAGCCGGGCATGTCCACGCAGCTCCTCACCGAGGACGGGGGCACCGCGGGCAGCGTCGGGGTGTCCTACACCGCCGAGGCCGGGGGGCCGAGCGTGTCCACGACCGTGCCCGACGCCTGCGCGGGGACGGTCTACCGGACGGGCATGCTGTCGGGGTCGTAGGGCCTGAAATCCGGGCGACGGAAGGATGCCGGGGCAGCGGGACAGGGCCTAGGCCCGGACGTCCTGCGCCGGGGCGTCGTCCGCCGTGGCCGGGGTGCCGGGAGCGGCCGTCGGCCGCGGGTCCTCGGGCAGCAGCCCCAGCTCCGCGTCCCGCGCCGTCTCCGCCTCGCGGCGCAGCAGCCGGAACCACATGAAGACGACGAAGCCGGCGAAGACGAACCACTCGGCGGTGTAGCCGAGGTTCTGGAACGCCTTGGCGTCCAGTCCGGTCTGCGCCGCCGCCCTCGGGGGGACCGCCGTCATGCCGGAGTCGCCCCGGTTGAGGGTGACGAACGCGTCCTCGACGCCGTACGGCACCAGGTTGACCAGCGAGGCCGAGCTGATCGCGGCGGTCTGCCCGGACGGCAGGCCGCCCCGGTCGCTCACGCCGTTGTCGCCGGGTGTCTCCGAGGCCTGGAGCGCGCCGGTGACGGTGATCTCGCCGGACGGCGGGGCCGGGGCCTTCGCCGGATCGGGCGTCCCGGGCAGCCAGCCGCGCACCACGGGCAGGGCCTTGCCGCCCTCGTCGGGGCGCAGCAGCGTCAGCACGTAGTAGCCGCTCCTGCCGTCCAGGTCGCGGTCCGGGACCAGCAGCTGGTGGGCGTAGCGGCCGGTGGCGGTGGCCTGGTCGCCGGAGGTCGCCTTGTCCACGGGGAGCAGTTCGGCCAGCGGCCGGGCCTGCTGCCGCCGGTCCTCCTGCGCCCGCTCGCCGGCGCTGCGGTGGTTGTCCAGCCGTTCCTCGAACCGGCCCAGCTGCCAGGAGCCCATGAACACGCAGAACGGGATGGCGAGCAGCACGAAGACGTTGATCCCCCACCAGCGGGGCGTCAGCAGGAACCGGTACACGCCGTCCACGGTACGGGGCCCGGGCGGCGGCGCCGGTCGCGGGGTCCGCACCCTTCCGGCCGTTCCTCGCGGTCCTGATCACCCAGGTGGTGTGGAGGGGTGCTGATCTCGGGTTTGATAGGGGCCATGAGCAGCGACGCAGAAGCCATGCCCGACTGGGAGAAGCGGTTCCGCGCACCGCGTGTCTCCCTGCCCGACTGGGCCGAGGACGCCCCCCACCGCTCCCTGTTCGTCTCGAACGCGACGGGGACGTACGAGCTGTACGCCTGGGACCGGTCGACCGGCGGTCAGCGCCAGGTCACCGACCGGCCCAACGGCACCACGGACGGTGTGCTCACCCCGGACGGCGCCTGGGTCTGGTGGTTCGACGACAAGGACGGCGACGAGTTCGGCGTCTGGCGGCGGCAGCCCTTCGAGGGCGGGCCCGACGAGATCGCCGTACCGGGTCTCGAGGCCTCCTATCCGGCCGGTCTGGCGCTCGGGCGGGACGGCGCGACCGCGGTGGTCGGGCGGTCCACGGACGAGGACGGCACGACCGTCCACCTCGCGCGGGCGGGCGAGGCCCCCGTGGAGATCTACCGGCACCGTGAGTCCGCCGGGGTCGGCGACCTCTCCCACGACGGGTCGCTGCTCGCCCTCGAGCACACCGAGCACGGCGACGCCATGCACTCGGCGCTGCGGGTGATGCGGCTGGACGGTACGACCGTCGCCGAGCTGGACGACACCAAGGGCGGCACCGTCGAACTGGGTCTGGAGGTGCTGGGCTTCGCCCCCGTCGAGGGGGACACCCGGCTGCTCGTCGGGCATCAGCGGCGGGGCCGCTGGGAGCCGCTGGTGTGGGACGTGGTCTCGGGCGAGGAGACCGACCTCGCGCTGGAGCTGCCCGGTGACGTGAGCGCCGAGTGGTACCCGGACGGCAGCGGGCTGCTCATCGCGCACGGTTTCGAGGCGCGCAGCGAGCTGCTGCGCTACGACCTGGCGAGCCGGTCGCTGGAGCGGGTGGACACCCCGCCCGGCACGGTGTCGGGGGCCACCGCGCGGCCGGACGGCAGCGTGGAGTACCTGTGGTCCTCGGCGGCGGCGCCCTCCGCCGTGCGGTCGACGTCCGGCGGGGTCGTCCTGGACCCGCCGGGTCTGAAGTCGCCCGGCTCCGTCGCGGTGGAGGACGTGTGGGTGGAGGGGCCCGGCGGCCGTATCCACGCCCTGGTCCAGAAGCCGGCCGGGGCGACCGGTCCGCTGCCGACCGTGTTCGACATCCACGGCGGGCCGACCTGGCACGACAGCGACTCCTTCGCGGCGGGGCCGGCGGCCTGGGTGGACCACGGCTACGCCGTCGTACGCGTCAACTACCGGGGTTCCACGGGGTACGGGCGGGCCTGGACGGACGCGCTGAAGCACCGGGTGGGGCTGATCGAGCTGGAGGACATCGCGGCGGTGCGGGAGTGGGCGGTCGCGTCCGGTCTCGCCGACCCGGCGCGGCTGATCCTCACGGGCGGGTCCTGGGGCGGGTACCTCACGCTCCTCGGCCTCGGCACGCAGCCGGGCGCGTGGGCCGTGGGTATCGCGGTCGTGCCCGTCGCGGACTACGTCACGGCGTACCACGACGAGATGGAGGCGCTGAAGGCGATGGACCGGACGCTGCTGGGCGGTACGCCCGAGGAGGTGCCGGAGCGGTTCGAGGCGTCCTCGCCCCTGACGTACGTCGACCAGGTCAAGGCGCCGGTGTACATCTCGGCCGGGGTGAACGATCCGCGCTGCCCGATCCGGCAGATCGACAACTACGTCAAGCGGCTGGAGGCGCGGGGGGCGGTGCACGAGGTGTACCGCTACGACGCCGGGCACGGGTCACTGGTCGTGGACGAGCGCATCAAACAGTTCCGTCTCGAACTGGCCTTCGCGGCGGCGCACCTGTCCTGAGCCGTCCCTGAGTCCACGGGCCGTCTGTCCTACGGCGACCGGTGCCGCTTTCGGGGGTGGCTGGTCCGTGTGGCTGGCCTGCGGGCCGCCCGTGGCTGGTCGCGCAGTTCCCCGCGCCCCTTTTTGGGCGTGGCCGGTCTGCGTCGCTGGCTGCGGGCCCGCCTGTGGCCGGGCGCTCGCGCGGTGGGGGGTGCGGGGCCGAGTCGGGGGGTGTCCGTCCTCGGTCCGCCGCTCCGGTTTCCTGCGGGGGTTCTGGTGTCTGACGGCGGCCGCTGCGGGCGGACACCCCCCGCCCCGTCCCCTTGCCGCCGTACGCGGCCTCCCGTCGCCCGTCGCCTCGGGCCGCGCGCCGCCGCCGCTTCGGGCATGCGTGCCTCCCCCAGTGCCTTAAGGGCCTGGGAGGTACCCCCAGGGCGGCACGGGTGGGCGCGGCGGCACCCTGTGAGCGCCGGGTGCGGATGACGCCGTGACCCCGGCCGTGGCGCGGCCTGGCTTGGACGGCGCCCGGGCGGGGGCCCGGCTTCGGGCGCCGCAGGCGTTGCGTCCCGCTCAGGGCACGCGGGGTTCACCCTCGCGGCTGCGGCGGCCCAGGAGTTCTGCCAGGCCTCGGCGGGTGGCGGCGAGGACGACGCGGTCGTGGGAGCCGAGGACGTACTCGTCGGGGAGGTCCCACACCAGCCCGGCCCCCGGCGAGTCCTCCGTCCCCGCCCCCGTGTCGAGCGCCAGCACCCGCCACGCCCCGGCCCGGAACACCTCCCCCACCGTCCGCCCCTCCAGCCGAGGATGCCCGGCCACCTCCAGCGCGGCGAACAGCAGCACCCGCCGCTCGACGGGAATCGCCCCGAGGATCTGCCGCCCGAACATCGCCCCGGCGAACGAGGGCGCGGCGAGATGCGTGACGCTCCGGCTGCGGGTCAGCGCCTGCGGATGCGCGGCCCGCAGGGTCCGGTACACGGCCGTGGCGAAGTCGTCGTCGTACAGCCGCAGCACCGCCCGCAGATCGGGCCGCAGCGAACGGGCGTACAGCGCGGCCTCCAGATTCGTGGTGTCGACGCTGGTCAGCGCGAGCAGGGCGTGCGCCCGGTGCACCTTGGCCGCCTCCAGCACCCCTTCCTGCGTGACGTCACCGAGCACCACCGGCACCCGCAGCCGCCGCGCCACCGCGAGCCCCCGCGCCTCGGGGTCGGCCTCGACGCAGACCACGGGGATGCCGAGCTCACGCAGCCGGATCAGCACCCGCGCCCCGATCTTGCCGAGCCCGAGCAGCACCACGTGCCCTCCGAGCCCGCGCGGCGGCCTGCGCAGCCCCGACGTGCTGCGGAACGCGCCGAGCGCCTCCAGGACGGCCGCGAACAACACGGGAAGCAGTACCAGCCCCAGCAGGCCTGTCAGAAGCTGGAGGATCTGGCGGCCGGTGGACTGGTTCAGCGCGGGCTCGTTGATGGCGAACAGGTCCAGCAGCGTCACGTACGTGGCGTGCAGCGGATGGTCGCCGGTGAGGACGCTCAACGACACCGCGAGGGCCAGTACGCAGCCCACCACCCCGGCGAGGGACCAGCGCAGCCTGCGGGAGAAGAGCGAGGCGAAGGACCGTACGCCGGTCAGCCCGGAGGTCGTGCCGGAGGTGCCGGAGTAGGACACCTGCTCCAGGACGACCGTGCCGCGGCCGGTGGCGTCGCGGACCGCCGCCGCGTCGGGCAGCAGCCGCGGCCCCTGCTCGCCGCTGCCCTCCGAACCGTCCGCCCCGGCGGGGTCGTTGCGGGTCGCGGAGAGCAGCGCGAGGGTGGCGAGACCCGGGTCGGCGACCTCCCCGGGGCCGGGCGGCGGCCGTTCGACGGCCCGCAGCATCAGCCCCTCGGTCTGGACGACCTTGCTGGTGCCGGCCAGGGCCGTGGCGGCCAGCGCGGGGGCGGCCGTGTCGGCGTCGGAGAGGACGACGGTGGAGGGCGCGCCGGAGCCGACGGAGCCGTCGGAGTCGGCGCCGGCCGCCAACGCGGCCGCCTGGTCGAGGAGTTCCTCGATGTGCTGGCCCAGCCGGCGGTTGTAGAGCCGCAGCACGAGCCGCAGCCGCGGGTTCAGCCGGCGCGCGGTGAGGGCCGCGCGGATGTTGGTCTCGTCGTCGTCGTACACGAGCGCGAGGGCGGTCGCGCGGTCCACGCCCGCCTCGGCGAGCACCGCCTCGGTCGGCTCACCGGCCTCCACCACCCGCTCGGCGGCCCCGCTGTCGCCGTTGCCCCGGGCCGCGTTGACCATGCGGTCCAGCAGCGCGGCGGAGGCCGCGCGGGCCCGGCCGACGACCGGCTGGCGCACCCGGCGCCCGGCGGGCGGCACGACGAGCGTGACCTGCTCGCCGTAGACGACACGTAGTTCGGCGGCCAGCCGGTGGGCGAGTCCGTCGTCGCCGCACACCACCATCTGCCCGCTCGCGCCCACCGGCGCGCTCTGGTTCGGAACGGTCCCCACGAAAGGACAGACTGCCTTACCCGCAGGGGTGGTTGCAGCAGACACCGAACGTCCCGCGCCGGGCCGTGGGGGCGCGCGGGCCTGAGCGGAGGAACTTCCGGACGTGGGTTCGAGCCTTCGTCGCGGCGTGTGATCCCGCGCGTGGGCGCGCGACCCGGCGTGCGTGTGGGGCGTTGGATCTGGCATGGGGCGCCGGGCGCGAGGCCGGTTCGCGTCCGGCGGTGTCCGGCAACGGTGTGCAGTAACGGTTCTTCGCCCCGCTGTCGCGGCACCGCGAGCGCGCCCGGTACGGCAACGGGAGTGACGAACAGTGTGGAAATGCGCCGACGGCCCCGACGGCCCGCCCGCCTGCGACGCCCGCCCCGGTGATCTGGTCGGCCGGGACGGGGAGACGGCCCGGCTGCGCCAACTCCTGGCCGCCCACCGCCTGGTGACCGTCACCGGCCCGGCCGGGGTCGGCAAGAGCGCCCTCGTCGCGGCGTTCTGCGCCGCCCTGTCCGGCGGACCCGGGTGCCGGATCGTACGGGTGCGCCCGCCCGGTGGCGCGACCGTGCCCGCCGGGGCCCTCGCTGCGGAACTGGTGCGGTCCCTGCGGACGCACCTCGCCCCCGACGGCGTACGGGTCCCGGGCGGCGGTGCCGTACGGGCGCCCACGCCCGCCGATGTGGCCCGTGCCGTACGGGCCGCCGCCCGCGGGGGACGGACGCTGATCCTCCTCGACGACGTCGACCCCGTCCACACCGAGTGCGCCGGTCTGGTGCAGCGGCTGCTGATGGACGTGCCCGAGGCGCGCGTCCTGGTCACCTCGCGGGCCGCGCTCGGGCTGGGCGAGGAGCGGGTACTGCGGCTGGCCCCGCTGCGCACCGAGGCCCGGGACGGCGAGGACGGCCGCTCCCCGGCGGTGCGGCTGTTCCTGGCGCGGACGCGCGGCGGGGGCCCGTTCGACCTGTCCGCCGTGCGCGAGGTCTGCCGGCTGCTGGAGGGCGTACCGCTGGCGATCGAGCTGGCGGCCGGGCAGACCGGGCGGCACTCCGTGGCGGAACTCGCCCGGCTGCTGCGGCGCCATCAGTGCTGGCTGTCCGGCGGCCGGCCCGGTGCCCCGCGCCGCCACCGTTCCCTGCGCTCGGCGATCGGCTCGGCGTACGCGTTGCACGAGCGGCCGGTACGGGTGGTGTGGGCCAGGGCCGCCGTCTTCTCGGGCTCGTTCACCGAGGCTGCGGCCGTGTTCCTGTGTGCGGGCGGGGGCGTGGCGCCGCACCGGGTGCCCGGCGCCCTGGCGCGGCTCGCGGCGATCGGCGTCCTGCGGACCGAGGGCGACCCGGGCGCGGTGCACGGCCCGCGCTACCGGATGGCCGCGGCGGCCCGCGACTTCGGCCGGGAACGGCTGCGCGCGGCGGGCGAGTTCCCGGTCGCCGTGGAACGCCTCGTCACCCACGCCCGGCGGGTCGCCGAGGTCGCCGAGAACCTGTGGGGCGCGGGCTCCCAGCGGCAGGCCGTACGGCTGCTCGCCGAGGAGCAGGACGACCTGATGGCCGTGGCGCGGCTCGCACTGGAGCGGCCCGAGCACATCCCGGCGGCCCTGGAGGCGGTCCTGGCGCTGTGGTTCTGGTGGGTGGTCTACGACCGTGCCGAGGCGGGCCGTGACCTGCTGCTCACCCTGCTCGGGCGGTGCGAGGAGGACAGCCCGCCGGCCGTGCGCGCCCGGTGGCTGGCGGCCTGGCTCACCGCCCCCGGCGACCCGCAAGCGGCCCGTGCCCTGCTGGGCCGCGCCTGGCCCGCCGCGGTCATGGCCGGGGACGACGCGGCGCTCGGCCGGATCGCCCATGTGCAGGGCATGCTCGCGCTGCGCGACGGGGACCCGGTGGCCGCCGCCGCGCACTTCCGGGAGGCAGCCGACACCGTTCCGCCGCACGCCCCCGGCGGGCCCTCGGCCGCCGTCAGCCTCGCCGCGCTCGCGGTCGCCGAGGCCGTGTTCGACCCCGCCGCCGCCCGGCGCAGTGCCCGCCGCGCGCTGTCCCACCCGGACGTGCGCGAGGACACCTGGGCCTGTCTGCTCGCCCGCTACGCCCGCGCCTTCGTCGACCACCGCCACGGCCGGCGGGGCCGGGCCTGGCACCGGGCCCGGCGGGCGCTGGCCGCGCTCGACACGGACCTGCCCGCCCCGCTGCCCGCCCCGCACGGCCGCGCCGCGCTGCACGGACTGATCGCCGACATCGAGTCCGGCGCGGCGGTCCGGGACCGCGTGCCCTTCGTCCCCGCGCCGCGTCCGGCCCGTGGATGGGCAATTGCGAAAATTGGCAATTGATTACATGCTGAGGGAGCTGCGCCCGTCCGTTCCGGTAGCCACGGGCGCGCACGCGTCGCGGTGGCCGCTGAAGGCCGCCGCGACTGCTGTGAGGGCGCGGTCGGGCGGGCGACGGAGGGAAGTTCACCTACATGACGATCGAGTGGCGTTACACCGTCGAACAGGATCTCGGCATACTCTCCGTCGCCGGATACCTGGGCCCGGAGGCCGTACGGCGCTTCACGGGCGCGGTCGGCTGGGTGGTCGCCCGGGGCTCCGGCCCGGTCATCCTGGACCTCGGGGACCTGCGCAACTGGTCGGCCGAGGGGCAGGTCGCCATCACGGACGCCGCGCGCAGGCTCGCCGAGGCGGGCCGCCGCCTGGAGCTGGCCGCGATCCCCGCCGACGGTTCCCTGGTCCCGGCCGGTGAGGGCCCGGACATCCCCGTCCACTGCGACCTGGCCTCGGCACTCGCGGTGCACGTCCGCGCGGGCGGGCCGGACGAGGGCACCGGGCCGCAGCAGGAGTGGCGTACCGACGGCTGGAAGGTCGAGTGACGGATGTGACACACGGGGGAGGGCGGCGCGAGCGCGCCGCCGAGGGGGGCACGGCCAGATGAGCACACCGCTGTACCAACTGAAGGCCGAGTTCTTCAAGACGCTCGGCCATCCGGCCCGCATCCGCGTCCTGGAGCTGCTCAGCGAGCGCGAGCACGCGGTCGCCGAGCTGCTGCCACGCGTCGGCATCGAGCCCGCCCATCTGTCCCAGCAGCTCGCCGTGCTGCGCCGGGCGAACCTGGTGGTCACCCGCAAGGAGGGCTCGAACGTCCACTACTCGCTGACCGACCCGCAGGTGGCCGAGCTGCTGACGGTGGCCCGCACCATCCTCTCCGGGGTCCTCGCCGGACAGGCCGAACTCCTCGCGGACCTGCGCGCGACCAGGACGGACGCCGGTCCGGTGGGATGATGGGAGAGGTGATTCTCCCGGCGGAAGGCGAACCATCATGGGACAGGCACGCGAGCTCATGGACCGGCTCACCGAGGCGGTCACCTCCTCACCGGACCTGAAGGTCGTCGCGGACCTCTACGCCGAGGACGCCGTGGCGCTGACCCCCGACGGCGAGCTGCACGGCCGTGAGGCCATCGTCGAGTGGTGGCGCCAGATGACGGAGTCCGTCCCCGACGCGGCGTTCGAGACGGTCCACTCCTACGAGATCGGCGACACCGCCGTCGACGAGGGCGTCTACACCGGCACCAACACCGGCCCCCTGCAGCTCCCTTCGGGAGAGACCCTCCCCGCCACCGGCAAACACGTCCGCCTGCGGGGAGTGGACCTGGCGACGGTCCGCGACGACCACATCGTCAGCTACCGGGTGTACTACGACCAGATGGCCTTCCTGGAACAACTGGGCCTGCTGCCGGAGGGCTAGGGCCTGTCGTCGAACTCCCGTCGTCGCCCGCGGGGCAGGCGGGAGTTTGACGACAGGCTCTAGGGCCCTGACCGGGGGCTCGGAGCCCTGGCGGGACCTTTCCCGGCGGCTCGGGGCCCGGGGCCACCGCGCGGTGCGGGCCGCGGGCCGGGGCCGACGCCCGTCCGGGGCGGGGTGCCGACCGGGGCCGCGACCCGGGCGCCGGTCGGCGGAGGGACGCTCGGAGGGTTCGCGCGGGGGCGGTGACCGGGACGCCCGCCGGGGGCGGGATGCCGGTGGGGTGTGCGTGTCCGGCACCAGCATCCCGCTGCGGATCCGGGTGGCCCGGGAGCGGGCGGCCGACTGCGGGGCGACCGGGACGCCGGTCCGTGGGCCGGATGCCCTCGGGATGCGCGTGTCCGGCACCCGGCCGCTGCCGTGGATCCGAGCGGCGCGGGAGTGAGCGGCCGTTCGGGAAGCCGTCCGAGCGGGACGTCGGCCGGGTCCGCGACCGGGACATCGGCCGGGCGGGACCCCCTCCGTGGCGGGAGGCCCGCGGGATACGCGCGTCCGACCCGTCGGCTACCGAGGAGCGGGCGGTCGGCCGAGACGTCGGCCCCGAGCGGGGCGTCGGACGAGGGGCGGGAGGTCCGCAGGTGTGCGCGTCCGGCACCAGCTCCCGCCGTGGACCCGGGCGGTCCGGGAGCGGGGCGTTCGACGGGGCCGTGTGCCGTACACCCGGTGCCGTGGATGCGGGCGGCGTCGGAGTGGGCGGCGTACCGTCGTGGTGTGGAGTTCACCGCGGACACGCTGGTGTCCCGAGCCGCACAGGAGCTCGTCCCGCGGGCGGACGGGCTGATCCAGGACGTGGTGCGGCACCTGCGACGCGAGGTCCCCGAACTGTGGGAGGACCCCGAGATCGCCCGGATGACGGCGCAGTCCATCGCCGACCACGTGATCGGCGGCCTGCGCGGACTGGAGAACGGCGTAGGGCCGGACGAGATCGAACTGCCGCCCGCCGACATCGACCGCGCGATCCGCCTGACCCGGCTCGGCAAGCCGATCAACACGCTCCTGCGGGCCCTGCGCCTGGGCAACTTCCTGCTCGTCGACCGCGTCATCGAGGAGATGCCCCGGCTGACCGGCGACGCCCGCCTGGTCGCCGCGGCCGCCCGCAGACTGATCGCGCTCGGCACCGAGTACGTGGACCTCTCCTCGGAACGGGGCGTCCTGCTGTACAAGGAGGAGGCCGACCGCAGGGCGCAGTGGCGGCTGTCGACGGTCAACGAGGCGGGCCGCCGCATCGGCACCACCCTGGACATCGTCCGCACCACGCAGGAGCTGGCCGAACTGGCCACCGAGCAGTTCGCCGACCGGGCCACCGTCGACCTGCTGGAAGCCGCCCTGCGCGGCGAGGACGCCCCGGCCGAGCGCACACCCGTACTGCGCCGCACCGCCCGGAGCCCGGCGGCGGACGGCACACCGGGGGCGGCCGTGCCCCCGGAGGAGCCGCACACCCACCCGCCCGGCTCCCCGCCGGACCTCGCGCTGGCCACCGGGCAGCCGTCGCGCCACCAGGCCGACTCCTCCGGCCCGGCCGAGGACGCCCACTCCTGGCTCGTCGTACCGCTGCGCGCCCGCGGCACCACGCTGGGCGTCGCCCAGTTCTTCCGCGACCGGATCCCGGACCCCTTCGACGACGAGGATCTTCTGCTCGCCCAGGAGATCGCCGCCCGCGCCGCCCTCGCCGTGGACAACGCCCGCCGCTACACGCACGCCCGCGCCACCGCCCTGGCCCTCCAGCGCAGCCTGCTCCCGCGGAGCACCCCCGAGCACTCCGCCGTGGAGATCGCCTGCCGCTATCTGCCCGCCGGCGCGGGGGTCGGGGTCGGCGGCGACTGGTACGACGTCATCCCACTGTCCGGCGCCCGGGTCGCCCTGGTGGTGGGGGACGTGGTCGGCCACGGCGTCGAGGCCGCCGCCACCATGGGCCGACTGCGTACGGCGGTCCGTACGCTCGCGGACATCGACCTGCCGCCGGACGAGCTCCTCACCCGTCTGGACGACGTCGTGCTGCGGCTGTCCACCGACCTGACCGGCGACGACCCGGACACCGACGCGGACGGCGGAGTGGGCGCCACCTGCCTGTACGCCGTCTACGACCCCGTCTCCGGCCGCTGCACCCTCGCCCGCGCGGGCCATGTGCTGCCGACCCTGGCCAACCGGGACGGTGCCGTGCACGTCCTCGACCTGCCGCCCGGCCCGCCCCTCGGCCTCGGCGGCCTGCCCTTCGAGACCGCCGAGATCGACCTGCCCGAGGGCAGCCTCCTCGCCCTCTACACCGACGGCCTGGTGGAGTCCCGCGACCAGGACGTCGAGAAGGGCCTGGCCCGGCTGCACGAGGCACTCGCCCGGCCCGCCGACTCCCTGGAGGCCGTCTGCGACACGGTCGTCCGGGCCCTGCTGCCCGACCGCCCGGACGACGACGCCGCCCTGCTGCTGGCGCGCCCCCGGCCGATGGACGCCCTCCAGGTCGCCACCTGGGACCTGGAGGCCGCGCCCGAGGCGGTCTCCCGGGTCCGGGCCGACGTCTCCCGGCAGCTGCGCACCTGGGGCCTGGAGGAACTGGACTTCACCGCCGAGCTGGTCGTCAGCGAACTGGTCACCAACGCCATCCGCTACGGCCGGCCACCCATCCGGCTCCGTCTCATCCACGACCGCACCCTGCTGTGCGAGGTCTCCGACGACAGCAACACCACCCCGCATCTGCGCCGCGCCCGCGTCTTCGACGAGGGCGGCCGCGGCCTCCTCCTCGTCGCCCAGCTCGCCGACCACTGGGGCACCCGCCACGCCCGCCACGGCAAGACCGTCTGGGCGGAACTCACCCTGACGGGCGGCCTCTCGGCATTGACCTTCGACTGAGGGCCCCGCGACGCCGGGTCCGACGCCGGGTCCGACGTGAGCCCCGCCGCGGCGGTGAAGCCGCCCCGTGCATCCCGCTGAAGCTGCTGCGTACGCCCCGCTGAAGGCGCCGTGTACATCCCGCTGGAGTGCGCGGATAAATAGGCTCAAATCACCGCACAATCGGGCTAGTTGGGCAATTCGAGCGTGATCTTCGCCACTTTGCGGCGCTTCCCTGCGACACCTCGAGACAGTTGCACGCTGAAATGACTTGAGCCACTGCGGAGTCTGGTGTGGCTCAAGTGACCTATGTGGCCGACAGCGGCCGTCTTTGGGGTGGATTTCGTCGTGAATCGACGTAAGAGGCATGCCTACACGCCGTTGAGCCTGAAACGGCGGGCATGGTTGACGCTCGGTGCGGTGGTCCTGGGCGGAGGGGGTGTGGTCGGCTACGCGGTGGCCAGCCCCTCCTCCGGACCCGAGGAAACCGGCCAGGACAAGCGACCGGTGAAGATCTACGAACTGGCCCTGAAGGGGACCGAAGGCAAGCGTGAGCTGCCGCGCACCGAGACCGAGCAGTTCTCCCTCGTCGGCGTCACCTGGACGGGGGTCACCAAGGAACTCGACGGCAAGGCGCAGGTGCGCACCCGCGGCCTGGAGACCGGCGAGTGGAGCCCGTGGCGCGACCTCGGGCTCGACCTCGCCCCGCCGGAGGACCCGGAGGCCGACATGCGCGGCGCGTCCGAGCCGCTGTGGGTCGGTCCGTCCGACGGTGTGGAGGCCCAGGTCCTGCACGAGGACGGCACCACGGGAGCGCTCCCCAAGGGACTCGAGGTGAGCCTCGTCGACCCCGGCGTGGTGACCACCGCGGAGACGAAGGTGAGCGCGCCGGAGCCGGCCGCGTTCGCCGCGGAGGTGACGCCCTCCACGACGCCTGACACGACCCCGCCGACGACCCCGTCGCCGACCGCCACACCGACGGACACGGCTACCGCCACACCGACGGCCACGGACACGGCTACCGCTACCGCCACGCCGACCGTCACGCCGACGACGCCGGCCCCGCTGCCGTCCACCGCGCCGAGGCCGCCGATCCTCACCCGGGCGGACTGGGGCGCCGACGAGAAGCTCAGCCCCGACCCGTCGGAGTACAACGCGGACATCAAGGCCGTGTTCGTGCACCACACGACCGGAGCCGCGTACGACTGCACCCAGTCGACCTCGCTGATCCGCGGCATCTACGCGTACCACACCTCGCCCGTCTCCAAGGGCGGCAACGGCTGGAACGACATCGGCTACAACTTCCTGGTCGACAAGTGCGGCACGATCTTCGAGGGCCGCAAGGGCGGCGTCGACCTGCCCGTCCTCGGCGCGCACACCTACGGTTTCAACCGGGAGTCCACGGGCATCTCCGTCCTCGGTGACTACACCGCCGCCGGCGCCTCGAACGAGGCCCTGACCTCCATCGCCCGCGTGGCGGCCTGGAAGCTCGGCCAGTACGGCGCCGACCCGGCCGGCACGGTCGCCCTCAACGCCGGCGCGACCCAGAAGAACTTCTTCGGCACCTCGTTCACCTCGGGCACGAAGTACACCTTCAACCGGATCTCGGGCCACCGCGACGGCTACGCCACCGAGTGCCCCGGCACCTCCCTCTACGCCCAGCTGCCCGCCATCCGCACGCTGACGGCCGGCCCGGTGCAGAACCTGAAGGTCGCCTCCCTCAGCGGCGCGACCGCGTCCGGGGCGACGTACTACACCAAGGGCACGGTCACCGTGCGCTGGTCGAGCACCACCCCGGCCTCGCTCATCAGGAACTTCCAGGTCCTGGTCGACGGCCAGACCGTCGCCACCACCTCGGGCGCCGGCACCGCCAAGGCGGTCACCCTCGGCGCGGGCAGCCACACCGTTGCGGTGCGGGCCGTCCATGTGTCCGGCAAGGAGACGACCACCACCGCGCTGAACGTCGTCACCGACACGACCGCGCCGACGTTCACCACCACCCCGCAGCTCTCCCTGCGCACCGGCACGGTCAACACCACCGCGGTTCCCGTCACCCTCGGCTGGAAGGCCGTCGACGACAAGGCGCTGCGCGAGGTCAAGCTGGTGACCCCCACGGCCGCCGTCTTCAGCGCCGCCGCGACCTCCTCCGGCCGCACCTCCAACTCCGGTACGGCGAGCACCTGGTCCATGCAGGCCAACGACTACGCGGGCAACTCCCGTACGGCGTCCGCCGCCTACACCCCGGTCATCCTCCAGGAGACCTCCGCAGTGAAGTCCGGTACCTGGACGGCCCGTTCGTCCACCAGCTACCTCGGCGGCAAGTCGTACTCCAGCGGCACGAAGAACGCCAGCCTCAGCTGGACCTTCACCGGCCGCTCCGCCTCCTGGGTGGTCTCCCGCGCGAGCAGCTCCGGCCAGGTCTACGTCTACGTCGACGGCGTCAAGGTCAGCACCGTCGACCTGAAGTCCACGTCCACCCTGTACCGCCAGGCGATCTGGACCAAGACCTGGACGGCCAGCGCCAAGCACACGGTCAAGATCGTGGTCGTCGGCACGACGGGCCGCCCCACGATCACCACGGACGGCCTCGTCTACATCAAGTGACGCGTCCCGTCCGCTGATTCACCCCCACCGCCCCCGCGAGCAGGCCTCGGCCCGCCCGCGGGGGCGGTGTGTCGTCCGGCCCGGCTACGGTGCGCCGGTCTTGTTGAACCCCCTGTCCAGATAGGGGTACTGGTCCGGGACATGCCCGTCGGCGGCGACCAGACGGGCGATGCCGCCCTCGTCGCGCCAGACCTGCCGGTCGGAGGCGAAGGAGAACCCGCCGAACTCCGGGTGGATCTCGTCGGTGTAGACGCGGTAGCGCTGGCCCGGCTGGATGACCGTCCCCGCGGGGAACGGGAAGGAGTACCCGGTGGTCTTGCACTCCACGAGCCAGCCGGTCAGGTCCTGCGGCGCGCCGCCCTGGTTGAGGATCTCGACGTACTCGTCGCGCTGGCCCGGTCCGGTGCCGAGGTAGCGCAGATCGGAGATGATCACGTCCGGCTCGTCGAGCGTGAACATGCAGACGACCTCGGCGAAGTTGATCCCGCCCTCGGGGCTGCGGAACCGCCGGACGATCTGGCCGCCCCGCTTGAACCCGCTCAGGACCGCCCGGTACTGCTTGCCGTCGATCACGACGGGCTGCGGGTGGACGAAGGTCTGCAGGTCGACCAGGTCGTCGTCCGCGGGACTGCTGCCGGTCGAGTTGGGTGTCTCGTCGTGGGAGAAGCTGAAGCCGAGGTCGGTGGTGCTGCCGTCCTCGAACATGACGCTGATCGTGAGGTGCACGTCGAACCGGCTCGGGCTGACGGTCGTGGGTACGTTGCGGTGCACGAAGGTCCCGACGACGAACTCGGTCCCGTCGAGCTGGACGTCCGCCGCCGTGCCGCGGAACTGGTACCCGCTCTGGGAGCCGCTGCTGCCCCACCGTACGTCGGCGGTGCCGAGCCCGGCGACGGGGGAGATGGCCGGAGCGGTGGAGGGGAAGACGCCGGAGGTGACGACTGTGGTCATGGTGTCTGGTTCCTCTTCCCTCAGTCCTCGTCCTCGACGACCTCGGCCTTGAGCTTCGCCGGGGGCGCCGTCCCGATCTGGGCGACGCCGTCGGTGAAGCGGCCGAGCGCGGCACCGTCGACGGCCTCGATGCCGCAGGTGTAGACGATGCAGTCCTTGTCGTCGGCGGTCGTGTTCAGATGCACGTGGTACGTGAACGTCAGCGTGCGGCCGTCCGCGCTCACCTTGGCGAGGACGGGAGGCAGACTGCCGCCCGTCGTCTGGTCCATGCGCTTGTACTGGGCGCCGACGACGCCGTTCCAGCGGAACCCGGTGGGCGCGGTGAAGACGTGGTCGCGTTCGCCCGCGTCGACGGTCTCGCTCCAGTTCGGTGTGCGGACGCAGATGTTGACGGTCGCGCCGAGGCCCCCGGGGGCGTCCTCGACCCCGCCCTCCTGCCACACCACGAGGTCCAGCTTCTGGGCGCGGCCCTGCTCGTAGCCCCAGTCGTAGCCGTTCGCGTACTGGTCCTGCTCACCGCGTCTGCCGTCGCGCGGCGGGTCGGCGTGCGGGCGGCCGGCGAGGGCGTCGGCGCGCCCCGCGTCCTCTCCTCGTTTGTAGGCTTCCTTCTTGGACTGCACGTCGGTGGTCAACTCGGTCCTCCTGAGGCTGCGATCGAAGGGTGCGGCGAGGGGGGCGCCCTGGTCCGGGCCGCCCCGGCACCCGACGGGCGGGCACACCCGGCACGGCACACCGCGCGGTTCACCGCACGCGGGAGTCCATGGGGAGCGGGCCGGGGAGGACGGGGACGCGGAGCGCCGCCTGCGCTCACGGGTGGGATGTGCGCGCAGGCACGACGGCACGCACCGGGCCGTCATCGGTCCATCGTTAGCCCCGGGTTACGGGCGGTATGCGGCGCTTCCGCCGTTTGCGAATGCCGGATCGATTCTGCGCCGCTTGTTCGAGTGGAGTCGAAGCGCGTCAGCGCACGGGGACGTGGAGCGCGGCCGGCCCGCGCTCCCGTCGTCCGCCCCCGGGGCTCTCCCAGGAGTTCCCGACCGCTACTCGCCGCCGCTCCTCCCCGGTGCTCCCTCGTGCGGGTGGGGTGCCCGGTGCGCTGCTCCCGCGGAGGCGGATCCGGCCGGTATGCAGGGGAGTTGTCCATGACGGCGCGGAAGGAGACCCCATATGCCGGAGACGAGGCCGCGGAAGCGGAGGGTGCCGGACACCAGCGAGGCGCGAGCTCGGCGGTGCCGGGCGGTGACGCGGTGACGGCGGACGTGGGCTTGGTGGGCGACGGGGCCGCGGCGGTGGACGCGGGCATGGTGGGCGACGGGGCCGCGGCGGCGGACGCGGGCATGGTGGGCGACGGGAGCGTCGTGGGCGACGGGACCGCCGGATTCTCCGGGGACGGAGGGCCCGCGGCGCTCGGGCGGCTGGCCTTTCCCGCAGACGTGGTGCTGGGAGCCGGGGCGGTCCTCGTCGCCGACCACGCCAACCACCGGGTCCGCAGGGTCGACGGCTCCGGCACGCTGACCACGGTCGCCGGGGACGGGCTGCGCGGCTGCGCCGGGGACGGCGGCGACGCGGCACGGGCCCGGCTGGGCTTCCCGTCGGCCCTGGCGGTCGGCCAGGACGGGGCCGTGTTCGTCGCCGACGAGATGAACCACCGGGTCCGCCGGATCGACCCCTCGGGCGTCATCGACACCGTGGCGGGAGACGGCACCCGGGGCGGCGAGGGGGACGGCGGTCCCGCCGCACGCGCCCGGCTGGACGCCCCGTGCGCCCTGGCCGTGGACGGTGCCGGGACGCTGTACATCGGCGAAGGCGGCAGTCCGCGGGTGCGCAGGGTCGGCGCCGACGGTGTGATCACCACGGTCGTCGCGGCGTCCACGGCCTCCGGTACGGCCGGGGGTGCCCTCGCGGCCGACCCCGGCGGGGCGTTCGTCCCCGCGGGGCTGGCGGTCGACGCGGACGGGCGGCTGTACATCGCCGATCCCGCCGGGCGCCGGGTGCTGCTGCTCGGCACGGACGGGGCGCTGCGGGTCCTGGCAGGGCCTGAGGGCGGGGGCGCCGGTGCGACGCCGGCCGACTGGAGCGCCCCCTGCGCGGTGGCGGTCGACGCCCGGGGGGCCGTCCATGTGGCCGACATGAACGGCCACCAGGTGTGGCGGCTGGCCGACGGAGCGGCCGAGGTCCTGGCCGGCCCCTCGCTCGCCTATCCCTGCGGTCTCGCCGTGGACCCGGCCGGGCGGCTGCTGGTGGCGGACAACTTCCACCACCGGATCGTGGCCCTGCCGCTCCCCGCCGCTCCCTCCGGGGACACCGAACCGGAACCGGAGCGGCAGGAACGGCCAAAGCCGGAGCCGGTATCGGAGCCGGAGCCGGAGCCGACTCCCGAGCCGACCCCCGGCCCGGAGCCGACTCCCGAGCCGACCCCCGGCCCGGAGCCGACACCCGAGCCGACCCCCGGCCCGGAGCCGACACCCGAGCCGACCCCCGGCCCGGAGCCGACTCCCGACGAACCCCCCGCCCCTCCCGCCCGGCTCCTGGTCCGCCAGGAGGTCGGCGTGGAACTCCCGCGCGGAGGAAGCGAGTTGCTCCACGTGCGGGTCTCGTCCACCGACCCCTGGGTCCCGGGACGGGTCGAGCACCGCTTCACCGCCCCGAAGGGATGCGTCTTCGACGGCCGGGCGACCTGCGCCTACTACCGCGCGGACCGCACGGTGATCCCTGGCGGACAGCCGACGGCCACCGTGCGTGACGGCGGCAGGACGCTGACCGTCGAGGACGAACCGCGTCTGAACACACCGGACCACCCGGCGGCGGCCCTCGTCTACACGCTCGGCATCCTCGCCCTGGCCGACGCCGAACCGGGCCGCCACACCGACGGGCGGGCGATCGTCGCAGGCCAGGAGCCCGTACCCGTGAAGGCGAGCGTTCTCGGCGACGACGAGGAGTAGCGCGGGAGCGCGCGGGCGAACCGGTCGGCCGGCCCCCTGGGAGTCGCCTGCGGCGGACATGCCGTAGGCGACTCTTTGCGATTTCAAACCTTGAATACGGAAGTAATCGTTTCTCTGCTCCCAGGTCACTCAGGTGATGCTCACGGAGTGTGACAGAAGTGGATCACTGCCTTAGCGTTCGGAACGTGTCCACGCCGACCCTTCTGAGGTTCGGGCCCCCGGGCCCCTTCCCGCGTGCCCCGCTCACCCATCCGCTCGACCGCAAATGGCTGCACTACGCGTTCCTGTCCCGGTGCGGCCGACAGGCGCTCATCGCCAATCTGTCCGTCCTCGGGTCCTCCGCCGGAACGGTCCACGCGGACCCGGGCGCCCCAACCGCCGGACGGCGCAGCGGCACCGGCACGGCGGCCGAGGGGCAGCACATGGCCATCCTGCTCCTCTACGGGGAGGAACACGGCTGGAGCTGCACCCAGTTCAACGCCGACCAGCCCGAACTGCCCTGGTCCGCGTTCCGGTTACCGCACCCGCACGGCGAGCCCGGCGCGTTCCGCGTCGCCGCCCGGTCGGGGGCCCCGGCGGCCGACGTGACGCTGACCCGGACCAGCAGGCCCTGCACCTCGCAGTGCGCCCCGTTCGGCGAGGACGAGCATCTGCGCTGGCAGTCGGAGCCCGGGGTGCTGGGCACCGGCACCCTGCGGCACGGCGACGGCACGGCCACCGAGACGGACCTGCTCGGCTACCACGAACGGGTGCGCGGCCGCTGGTCCTGGCCCACCCTCGGCGGCTGGGTGTTCGGCTTCGTCAACGACCCGTCCGGCCCCGCCGGCACCGCCCCTCCCTCGGCGGTGGTCTTCACCCTGCTCCAGCCCCTGCGCCCGGCGGACGCGGCCAACGGCTCGGTGATGCTGTGGCGCCACGGGCGCATGATCCGTCACTTCCCGCGCCGCAACCTCCGGGTCGCGGTCAGCGGCAGCCTGGACCGCGACCGGGTGGCGACGGTGCCGCCGCTGGCGGACGTGCTGGGCACCCCGCCGATGGCCGAGGTGCCCGGCCGACTGCTGATCACGGCCCGGCTGGGCGAGGACCGTCTCGTCCTCGACTTCCGCTCGCGCACGGCGGGCCGCATCGCCAACCCGTCCGAGACGAGTCTGCACCCGTTCAGCGTGCACGAGACCCTCGGACCGTGCACGGTCGAGGGCCGCATCGGCGGGCGGGACGTCGGCTTCCGTACCGAGGGCATCGTGGAGTTCGCCGGCGGCGCCCATGACTGAGACCGTGCCCGCCGCCTTCACGGGTGCCCGGCTGCTCGACGAGACCGTCGCCGCCCTGTCCGACCGCGCGCCGGCCGTTCTGGCCGCCGCCGCCGACCAGTTGCGGGGCATCCGGCTCGGCCTGCGCTTCGACGACGACAGCCATGCCACCCTCACCGCGCTGCACAGCCGTATCGTCGTCCACCAGGACCGCTGCCCGGACCCCGACGTCGAAGTGGCCTTCGACGACCGGGCGATGAACCTGCTGTTCGACCTCCAGCGCCGGCCCGTCGACCAGGTCCTGCCCGACAGCCTCGACGTCCGCGGTTCCCAGGAGGACACCCTCGCCGTGTGGCGGGCGTTCACCCTGCTGTCGCGGCGCGCGGCCGGGCTGCGCAGCATGCAGGAGCTCTGGGGGGCGTACCGGGAACAGGCACCCCGGTTGTGGGGCGGCGCCGTACCCGCGGCCCGGGAGCCGTACGCCGACCCGGTCGACTGGACGGCGGCGGACTATCTCGCCCGGCGCTGCCCGGACGACGCGCCCGCCCGCCCCGCGCTGATCGGCGACACCACCGTCAGGGCACCCCGCGTGCTGTGGGACGGCCGCACCAGCACGAGCTGGTCGCTGGAGGACGTCGTCCGCGACGCGGACCTGATGGAGACGATGCGCCGGTGCCGGGCCCGCACCAACGAGGAGATCGAACGGCTGCTGCCGGACCGCGAGCCGCGCGCCGAGCTGTACGACCTGATGCGCTCCTATCCCGCCCGGCAGGGCAAGGGGCTGCGGCCCACCCTGACCATCGCGGCCTGCGCCGCCTTCGGCGGACGCCCCGAGGACGCCGTACGGGCCGCCGCCGCGCTGGAGCTGTTCCACAACGGCTTCCTCGTGCACGACGACATCGCCGACGAGTCGACCCACCGGCGCGGCCTGCCGACCATGCACGAGGAACACGGCCTGGGCCTGGCGGTCAACGTCGGCGACGGGCTGAACCTGCTCGCCGTCGACGCCGTCCTGTCCAACCTGGAGACGCTGGGCCTGGCCCGCACTCTGGGGCTCATCCACGAGGCGATCCACATGTGCCGGGAGTCCGTCGAGGGCCAGGCGCTGGAACTGGGCTGGATCCGGCACGAGGTCGTCCCCGAGGCCGACGAGGCCTACTTCACGATGAGCACCAAGAAGACCGGCTGGTACACCTGCATGAGCCCGTGCCGGATCGGCGCCGTCTGCGCGGGTGTCACCGATCCCGCCGTGCTGGGGCGCTTCGACGAGGCGTTCCGGTTGATCGGCATCGCCTTCCAGATCCAGGACGACATCCTCAACCTGGTCGGCGAGGAGGCCCTCTACGGCAAGGAACCCCTCGGCGACCTGCTCGAGGGCAAGCGGACGGTGATGCTCATCCACCTCTTCCGCACCGCGTACGGCCATGAGCGCCCCCGCCTCCTCGACGTGCTGCGCAGACGCCGTACGGACAAGACGCAGCAGCACGCCGAGGAACTGCTCGCCGCCATGCGGCGGCACGGCTCCATCGAATACGCCACCGATCTCGCCGACCGGCTCGCCGCCGAGGGCATCGCCCGTTTCGAGGACGACCTCCGGATCATCCCCGAGAACGAGGGCAAGGCCGTCCTGCGCCAGATCGCCCACTACGTCACCTCAAGGCCACTGTGACCACCACCGAGACCCCGCCCCCGCCGGCCGGCACCACCGCCCCCGGCCCCCTGACCCCGACCGACCACCGGGCCCTGGCCTTCATCGGCCAGGTCAACGGCACTCTGCGCGCCTGTCTGTGCACACTCGCCCGGCACGGCGTCGCCCTGCGCCGCGGCGAGCCCGAACGCGCCCGCGTCCTGCTCGACACGGTCCGGCCCTGGCCCCTCTACAAGGGCGGTCAGTTCCTCTTCGACCTCATGGAGTGGGAGGACCTCATGGTCGACGGGGACCTGCCGCCGGTGATGCCCGCCGAGCGGATCGTCGCCGCCTGCACCCTGCCCGTGCAGTGGCTCGCCGCCGCCACGGCCGACGCCCCCGCCGCGGCGAGGCTGGTCCCCGGGCAGCGCACCGCCGCGGCCCTCGACCTGCCGCTGCGCCTGCTGGCCACCACCGCGCGCACCGCCTTCCTGGGCGCCGCGCAGGACCTCACCGACCTGCTCGGCACACCGGAGTCGGGTTCCGTCCCCGGACCGCCCCCCGCCCCGGAACCGGAGACGCCGGCGCCCCCCACCGAGCCCGAACTGCCACCCCTGGAAGCCGGGTTCTACCTCTACGAGGACATCGTCCTCGGCTCCCTCACCGTGCTCGGCCCGCTCCTGGCCGAGCACGCCCCCGCCGACAGCCCCTGATCCGGGCGCCGTTCACCGACGCCCGCGCCGACGGCCCGGTAACCGGCCCGTCCCCAAGCCCGCCACCGACGGCGGATCCGCCCACGCGGAAAGCACCCACCCCCAGAAGGGAAAACCATGGCCACACAGGCCCAGGCCCCCGTTCAGCCGGGATCCGAGAACAAGCTGTACATCCTCCAGCAGGGCATCGTCGAGGACGCCCCCGGCGGTGTCCCGGCCCACCTCAGCTTCGGCATCCTCAGCACCGTCCCGGACCCGGTGAACCCCGGCGACGTCACCTTCAGCCTGAAGGCGCCCACGGGCTTCGTCTTCACCAGCTGGCTCTCCTGGGCGTACCACGACGTCAACACGCTCCAGGCGAAGGGCAACCTCCAGACCACCCAGGGCACCCTCACCGACGGGGGCCGCGCGCTGACCTTCACCCACAACCCGTACCTCTCCACCAACCAGGAAGCCCTCGGCTACGCGGCCCAGGTCACCGCCGTCGACGGCGCGACGCCCGGCCGCTACACCGACGGCCAGCTCAAGGTGGGCGCCGCCGACCCGATCAAGCTCAAGGGCCGCGTCCTCGACGCCGCCGAGGACTGATCCGGCAAGGTCGTCAGGGCCTGATCCGTTCGCCGGATCAGGCCCTGACGGGTACCGAAGGTGTGCGGCCTACCAGGTGAAGGCCGCCGACTGGTTGCCGGTGGCGGTGCAGTAGGAGGAGAAGGTCCCGCCGCCGTTGGTCACGGTGAACTTCAGGGACCAGTTGCTCGCGCTCGGGGCGCCGGTGAGGGCGACGGAGTCCGTGGTGTCACCGGCGGCCAGCGAACCGGCGGTGAGCGGGAGCGGACCGAAGGAGATCGGGTCGCCGGTGGCGGCGGCCGCGTGCACGGCGCCGGAGAACTCCACCTCGTCGGCCGCGCCGGCGGAGGTCTTGTTCAGCTTCAGCGTGGTGGTCACGGAGTTGGCGCCGAGCGGGAACTGCGTGAGGATCTCGGTCGAGTCGATCCGGACGGTCTTGGTGCCGTTGTCGTCCGCGGTGAGCGTGACGGTGCCGCTGCCCGCGGCCCCGCAGTCGTACGTGGCCGTGGCCGACGCCGGGGCGACCGCGTTCGCCGCGCCGGCCAGTGCCAGGGACGCCGCGAGCGCACCCGAGGTGGCGACGGCGGTCAGGGCGAGTCGGCGCGTGGCGATGCCGTGCATGAGGTGCTCCTTGTGAAGAGGGTGCCGTTCCTGACGGAACGTCTCTGTCCGCGAGTACCGGGCCCGGCGTCTCAAGATCCAGTACACGCCGCGCACCTCTTGCGCCGGTTGATCATCTCTGGAGTTCCGGCAGGCCGCGGGGTGTACGGCCCGCTGCCCGTGACCGGACATCACGGATTCGGCCCGAGCCGGGCTCAGGCGGTCCTACGCTTGCCCGATGTCCAAGTTCGAGTACTACGTCGTACACGTCCAAGACTCCATCACGAGCTCCGCCGGAAAAGTCCAGAACCTGGTCAACGCCACTTCGGTCATGAACCAGTACGCGGAGCAGGGGTGGAGGGTCGTCTCCTGCGTGCCGGGGACCAACGCGCAAACGTATGGCGGAGTCGTCATCACCTTCGAGCGCGGCTGACGCACGCCGCCGCAGGGCCGTGCGCCGGCCCCCGAGACCTGGAGCACGCACCGACGAGCTGTGAACCCGCACCTGGGGCTGAGCGGCCACCCCGACACGGAACCGCCTCAGCTTCCGGACAGGGCGGTGTGGCGGTCGGTCGATCGGAGCGGCGGCAAGCGATGGACACGCGGCAACGCCAAAGGGCCCTCACCGACCAGGTGAGGGCCCTCTGGGCCCGGGAGGGTGATCCTTCCGGGCCGATGCCGAGTGGCTGGATCGCGACGGGGTCGCGCTGTGGTCAGCCGATGGACCAGCCGAAGGCGCCGCCGGCGGCCGGGAGGCCGTTCTGGCCCGGCTGGTGGGTGGTGACCGTGCCGGCGGGGCCGGTGCGGCCGGCCGTCGTGTTGCCCCACGGGAGGGAGTGGACGGCGCCGAACGGGGCGGTGTCGGCCACGCCGACGTGGAGCGCCGACGTGGTCGCTGCCAGGTGGGCGCCTACGGCGTGCCCGGCCGTCGGGGTGCCGCCCAGGCCGGAGGCGTCGCCCGCCTGGATCCACTGGTCGGTGTCCCCGGGGACGCCGAGCGGGTCGAAGGTCTGCACCGCGCCCGCGTCCACGACGCCGCCGATGTCCTTGCCCGGGAGGCCGACCGCGAGGACGAGGGTCGACGCGGTGGCGGGTGCGTCGGGGGCGAGGTTGACCAGGGACACGCTCTGACCGAGCTGGTCACCCGCCGCGGCCGTGCCGGCCACGCCGGCGACCTCGGCGGTGATGGAGGCGACCTTCGTGATGACGCCCGCCCCGGTGATGCGGAAGGTGTAGGCCTGGCCGGCGTGGTCGACGGGGGCCGAAGCGACCGTCAGGCCCTCGCCGGGCACGCCGACCGCGATGACGGTGTCGGTCGCGGTGCTCGCGCCGGACGGTGCGTAGGCGGCGGCTGCGAGGGAGCCTCCGAACAGGTCGCCGGTCTCGGCCAGGCTGCTGACCACGGGGTCGTTCTGGTTGAGACCCGCGAGGGCGGTGGGCAGGCCGCCGGCGTTCAGCTCGTGGTTGAGCACCTGGATGTTGCCGGCGTCGGTCGCGGTGCCGATGGCTTCGTTCGGGGAGCCGATGACGATGTGGTTCGCGGAGGCGGTGATGGTCGTGCCGAACCGGTCGCCGGCCTCGCTGTCACCGTCCATGCCGGGCTTGTTCTGGTCGGTGGCCACGTTGGTGGTACCGCGCAGGTAGTACACGATGCCGGCGTCCGCGGCGGTGCCGACGTCCTCGCCGGGCACGCCGATCAGCAGGTAGGGCCGGCCCTGGGCGGTGTGGCCGGCGGCGACGGCGTGGCCGAAGCGGTCCCCGGCCTCGGGCACCGAGGACTTGACGGCGCCGTCGCCCGTGCCCTGGATCAGGTTGAGTGCGGCCTTGCCGGTGGACACGCCACCCGCGGCGCCGTAGAGGACGCTGACGGTGCCGGCGTCGGTCGCGCCGGCGACGTCCTCGCTCGGGACGCCCACGACGAGGTCGCTGCAACCGTCCTCGTCGTGGTCGAACGTGGCCAGGTTCTCGCCGAAGGAGTCGCCGGGTTCGGCGTCGCCCGGGACGGCAGCGAGGTCCTGGTGGAGCTCGGCGGTGCCCTTGCCGCCGCCGTAGATCACGCGGACCACGCCCGCGTCGGCGTGACCGCCGACGGCGGCCTCGGGGTCACCGACGACGGTGTCCTCGACGGCGTCACAGTTGAGGTCGGTGAAGCGGGGGCGCGGCGGCGGCTGCGGGAGGTCGATGCGGAGCCGGGGGGTGACCGCACCGGTGTAGGTGATGGGCGTCCCGCCGTCCTTCAGCAGGGCCTCCAGCTCGGCGAGGGTCTTGCCGGGGTGGGCCTGCCGGAGGATCGCGAGGGCGCCGGCCACGTGGGGGGCGGCCATCGAGGTGCCGTTCTTGGAGGCGAACCCACCGCCGGGGACGGAGGAGATGATGCCGGTCCCGGGCGCGAGCACGTCGAGGAGCGGGCCGCGGTTGCTGAAGGTGGAGAGCTGGTCGTCATCCGTGGTGGAGCCCACCGTGAGGGCGGAGGACACGCACCCGGGGGCGTTGACGGCGTTCGCATAGCCGTTGTTGCCGGCTGCGACGACGGTGGCGACGCCCTGGTTGAACAGGGTGTCGATGATCGGCTTGCGGGGGTCCGACGCGCACGCGGCGGTCCATCGCCCACCGCCCAGAGACATGTTCGCGGCGATGATGTCGGTGCCCGCGTTCTTCAGGGCCGAGACCTTCTCCAGTGCCTTGATCTGCGAGCTGGTGAAGCTGAGGACGCAGGGGCTGGCTCCCGGCCCGCAGTAGGCGTCGTTGTTGATCTTGGAGAACACCTGCATGGCGATGATGTCCGCGCCGGGGGCGACACCACGGGCCGGAGCTCCGGTCACACCGGTTCCGTCGCCCGCGGCGATGCCGGCGACGTGGGTGCCGTGGGAGCAACTGGTACCCAAGGTGGCGCACGGGCCGCTGTCCGCGTCGGCGCTGCCGGGGCCCTCCTGTTCGGCCGTGCCGTTCGGGCACAGGCTGGTGGCGCCGTAGGCGGCGTCGGTGACGGAGAAGCATGCCTCGGCCTTGACTCGGCCGGCGAGGAACGGGTGCCCGGTCGCGACGCCCGTGTCGAGGATCGCGATCGCGCTGCCGGCGCCGGTCTTCCCGGCGGCGACGGCCGCGTCGCTGCCGATCTTGGCGGTGGACTCGTTCAGCGTCGGTTCGACCGGGACGTCCTCGCTGACGCTGAGGACACCTGGCATGGTGCTCAGCGAATCCAGGCCGGCCCGGTCCACGCGCAGGGTGACCAGCGGCAGAGTCTCGTAGGAGACGAGCACTTCACCCGCTTCGGAGGCCGAGGAGAGTTCCGACAGTCCGTCGAGGAGAACGTTGACGCGGACGGTGCCGCCGTCCTGGGTCTCGTCGAACAGCGGCGGGTCCACCGGGCCGTCCTCCGCGGCGAACGCCGGGCCGGAACCGGTCAGGGGGTTGACGCCGACCGGTATCGCGGTGAGCGCCACGGCTGCCGCCGAGGCGGCGAGCGCGACCCGCATGGATCTCTTCACTTCGTGTCTCCATGGAAGGGGAGGGGAAAAGGCGGAGGGGGTGTGGCCATCGGGCGCGGGGGCGACAGCGCGGCGAGGCCGAAGGGTCAGGCAGGGGGTCAGGCAGGGGGTAAAGCAGGGGGGCGAGCGAAGGGGTCGGGCAAAGGCCACGACGAAGGCGCGGACGCAGGCTCGGGTGAAGCCGGAGGGCCGGGCGAGGCCGCAGCCGGGAGCAGCGGGCGGGAGATGCAGGGCCGGGCGGCGGATGTCCGGCGCCCGGCCCTACGGTGCCTGTTGAACGGTCCGTCGGACGATAGGCCGGAGCGCATCGACGGGACGATCAGGTGGCGTTGGCGCCGTTCCTCGGGTGCCCGCCGTAGAACACGCCGAGGTAGTAGCTGTAGGCCAACTTGTTGCAGCTGTCCCGCTTCCACCAGGCATAGGCCGGGCAGGTGTTGTAGCGCATCAGGTTGTAGAACGCGGCGTCGCTGGCGAAGGCCTTGTTGCGGTCCAGGTAGTAGCTGTAGCCCTTGTAGGTGTTGCCGATGGTTCCGTAGGCGTAGTCGTGCGCGTCGCACGCGGCGCGGAAGTCGAAGCCGAGGGGCCTGTCGTACGAGTCGGTGCAGTGGTCGTAGAAGACACCACGGACCCAGTAGCCGGTGGGCGTCTGCTTCCAGGACGGCCACCTCCAGCCGTAATGGGCCACTGCGGTGCTGCAGTTGCCCCACCACCGGATCCACGACTCCGGGGAGGAGCAGGCGCGCGGGTTGGCCTGCGGGTCGGTGATCTCCCCGCTGATGAAGTTCTCGGAGGGCGGGCTGACCCCGTCGGGCTGTTCCTGACCGGGCGCGATGGAGCCGGCGTCAGGGACGACACCGCTGGTCTCCTGGGCCTGCGGGGCGGCGGCGTCGCCGCTGAACGTCAGCTCCCAGTCGCCGCCGGCGCCGCTCGTCAGGGTCGAGAGACGGTCGTCGCCGTCGTAGGTGTAGGAGCTGAGCTCGCTGCCCTCGGCCGGGTTGGTGACCTCGCGGAGCAGACCGGAGGCCTCGTAGGTGTAGCGGGCCAGTGTCTGGACGGTCTGGCCACTGGTGACCGTGATGTCCTTGACCTGGCCGGCCACGTCACCGAGGGTCGTGCCCGTGGCGGTGGTCGCGGTGGCGTAGGTCACGGCGAGGGACTGCGCGGGGGCCTCACCGCGGGCGGGCTCGCTGACGGTGGCGACGCGGCCCTGGGCGTCGTAGGAGACCGCGGTGGGCTTGTACGCCTTGTTGCCGACGCTGGTGACGCGCCAGGTGTCACCGGTGCCGGACACCTGCTTCCAGGTGTAGGTGGGCTTGAGATCGGCCGCCGGGACGGGGTTGCCGTCCGCGCCGACGGGGACGTCGTCGCCCTCGGCCGCGGTGGCCAGGTCGACGTTCAGCGTCTCGGTGATGCTCGACTTCATCTCACCGGCGAGGTCGTCCCACGTCACGTTCTCGACCAGGGTCGAACCGTCGGACGCCGTGTAGGTGTTGATGCTGCCGCCGCCCGGACCGTCCATGGACTCGGTCAGCTCGTAGCGGGTGGACGCGCTGCTGTCCAAGTCGGTGGTGGTGATCGACCCCGAGTCCTGGACCAGCTTGCGGTTCAGCTGGCCACCGACGAACTCGGCTTCCCAGCTGGGACCGAAGACTCCGAGATCGGAGCGGTTCTCGGGTGCGTCCTGGGCCTGTGAGATCCCCTGCGCCTGGCCGGTGACGGTGTGCGTACGGCCCATGAGGCCGACCGCGACGTCGTTCTCGAAGACCTGGTAACTGTCGGTCTCGGACTGGTACATGCCGGGGCCGATGTTCTGGGTCTCGCCTGCGGCGAGGGGCGCGCCGGGCGTCTCTTCGGCGGCGGCCGAGAACTGCTGCGGGATCAGCAGAGCCATGGACATGGCGGCCACGATGGGGAGCGCGGATCTGCGCACGCTAAAGCCTTTCAGTGGGAAATCGGGCGGGTGGGGAAGTCTGCGCCGGTGCTTGCGGGCAGGGCTCTGCCTACGGGCATGGCTGTGCCACGGGCACGGCAGGTGAGGGGGATGGAGACGGGGTGGGGTCCGGGCTGTCGACCGCACCCGGAAGGGGTCGGGCCGGGCGGGCGCGGGCGCGGGCGGTTGCGGTCCTGCGGCGCGGTCAGGCGCGGTCAGGCGCGGTCAGGCAACCCGGGTCGGGAGGTCCGTTCGGGCCGTCCGGTCCTGCAGGTCCCTTCGATCGGGGAGACCGGGGAGGCCGAGTCGCTCGGGGAGATCAGGTCGGTCCGTTCGGCGGGACCGTGCCGCCTCGGCGACGCGTTCGGCCCAGTCGCGTACCGATGCGGAGATGTGGGGCGTGGCCCGGGCGCCGGCTGCCATCCGGTTCCACAGGTCTTCGTCGCACCACTGGCCGAACCGCCGGTGGGCGTTCTGCCAGGAGACGGGAAACGACTTCGGCAGTGCGCGCCAGGACTCGCCGCTCACCAGGACGTACAGGACCGCGGCGAACACGGCCTCCTCATCCGCCCTGCGGGTTCCGCCCCCCTGGGGTCGGGCCGTACCGGTGGTGAACAGGTGCCGCGCGAGCGGCCAGAGGACCATCGGAGACAGCCACGAGAATCGGCCGGTGGTCCGGTGAAGCGCTCCCCGGCGGGCCGGTTCGGTCACCATCAGTGCCTCATGGGCCCTGTTCGCGCCGGACCGGAGGCCGGCGGTCAGCTGACCGCTCCGTCAGCGGTCAGCCGGGGGGAGTCCCAGCGCCAGTCCGCCTGGTGCGTCACACCGTCCGAACCGGTGGATTCCGAGACGGCGCCGACGACGGCTCCCGCGAGGAGCGTGGTGGCGGTGACGGCAATGAGCGTGGCGGCCTTGAGACGGCTGAGCATGATCGGAGTCCCCCCGAGCGGTGCGGTGTTTCCTGCTGACATGTTCAAGGTTGCCGCAGGTGAGAGGGGTGATCCAGGGTTTTCCTATGTCCAGGACCCGACATGTCCTACACACGACAGCGTGTGCTCGGGAGCGTTCGTCAGGCCAGTTCGTCGACGACCAGCAGCGGTACCTCGGCCTTCAGCAGCGTCCACGCGCCGACCTCGAGGATCCGGCGCGCGGCGAGGTGCCAGGCCGCCGCGGCCCAGTATTCGGCGGTGTGCAGATCGGGGGCCCGCAGGTAGAGGGCGACCACCGGGTCGGCCTCCGCACGCACGTGCCGGACGGCCAGTTCGACCGCCGGCTCGACCTCGGAAAGGGCGGCCTCCACACCCTGCGGCAGGTCGCCCGCCCCCTGAGGGGCACTCAGGTGCAGGTGGACCAGATACATGAACTCTCCTGATTCACTGTCGTGTCCTCATCGAACAAGTCCTCACCCGCGGGACGGAAGCCGGCAAGTGCGGAGGGGTGGAACAAATCGGCGAGCCGTCATCGCCGCATTCGTCGGATCTGCCGGAAAGCTCCGCACGATTTCGTGCCGCCCGCTCTTCGATCAAGCCGCCGGGCAAGCTAGCCTGACGCACGTACGCAGGGCCTTTGAGCTGCGACAATATGCAGGTCTTCCATGGGGGGTGGGCGGCTGTGTTCGATCGGCGTGAACTCGATGACGTGACCGCATCGGTCTACCGAAGCAAACTGGCCTACCCGCAGGACGGTGTTCTGGAGATGGCGCAGCGTCTGGGGCTGCCCCCGGACGACGTACGCCACTCACTGACCCTGCTCAGCGAGATGGCGCTGCTGCGCGGCGGCGGTGCCGACGGACAGGGCCGCGCCATCGATCCGCAGCTGGCCCTCCAGCTCCTCCAAGCCCGCCAGCAGGCCGAACTCGCTGCCCAGCAGCAGCGCATGGAGGCGACTCGGGCCGCCGTCGTCGGCCTGATGGCCGAGATCGCCGACTCCTCGTCGCAGGAGTCCTCCAAGGCCGGAGTCCGCTACCTGGACGGCATCGACGCGATTCGGGACCAGATCGAGCTGCTGTCCGCGGAGACCCGCTCCGAGGTGCTGTCGTTCGCCCCCGACTCGCAGATGTCGCAGGCGAGCATCGAGGCGGCCCGCCCGCTGAACCTGCGCAACATCGAGCAGGGCATCGTGATGCGAACCATCTACCTCGACAGCATCCGTCACGACAGCCGCGCCCGGGAGTACGCGACCTGGCTGGAGAGCGCCGGGGCCCACATCCGCACCAGGCCGGTCCTGCCCAATCGCCTCACCATCGTGGACCGCCGCAGCGCCCTGGTGGCCGTCGACGCGACGAACACCGCGGCCGCGGCCGCCCTGGTCACCAGCCCTGGCCTCGTCTCCGTGCTGGTCACGCTCTTCGATCACATGTGGGAGACCGCAACCCCGCTCGGACCGACGGCAGCGCCCTGCGAGCCCGACTTCCTCACCCGGCAGCAGGCCGCGGTACTGCAGCTCATGGCCGAGGGACGTACGGACGAATCCATCGCCAACAGCCTGGGCGTCTCCACGCGCACCGTGGGCCGGGTGATCACCGGGCTGCTCACCCACCTGGGCGTCCGCAGCCGATTCCAGGCCGGAATGCGAGCTGTCCAGAACGGCTACCTGTCGCACTCCCCCCACTGACACACGCCTCTCCTCGTTCTGGTCACCACCGGCCACCGACGATAGGCCGCCGCCCTCCCGGCGGGTCAAGGAAGTGTCTCGGGTGGTTCCGAGACGCGAAACACCTGACCCGGAGAGGTACTCACCAAGGCATCCGCGTCCGGCGGGACGACGGACGCTGTGATCGCTTGAGGGCGGCTGGTCATGGCGGAAGTGCCGGACCCCGGCTCGCTCGGCCGTAGCCACGCAGCTGGACACGCAGCAACGCCAGAGGGCCCTCACCGATTAGGTGAGGGCCCTCTGAACTGCTTCTCAGCTGTCGGGGTGGCGGGATTTGAACCCACGACCTCTTCGTCCCGAACGAAGCGCGCTGCCAAGCTGCGCTACACCCCGATCGTCGCTGCTCTCGCGGCGACGACGTTTACTTTAGCCCACTGGTGGCTGGAGACGAAATCCGGTTTTGGCGCGGTGGCGGATCGGGTTCGGGCGGGCGTGGTCGAGGGCCACCAGGAGGACCGCCAGGGCGTAGATGGCGAGGCCCAGGAGGAGGGCGTTGCCGAGGACGGACTTGTAGCCGTGGGCGTCCACGTCGAGGAAGGGGTAGAGGTAGCGGCCGCCCGGGGTGTCGGGGAGCAGGAGTTCGCCGCGGGTCAGGGAGAAGGCCAGATAGGCGAGCGGGTAGACGAGCCAGGTCGCGGCCTGGCGCAGATGCAGGCGGCCCGGGGGAGTGAGCAGCAGCCAGTCCAGGACGGCCGCCGCGGGGACCACCGTGTGCAGGAGGTGGTTGGAGACCGCGTGCCAGCCCGTCGGGGCGCCCGTCGTCCCCGTCGTCGCGAAGGGGCTCGCCGTGTTCGCCAGCAGCAGGTGGTACACCAGGCCGGTGCTCACGACGTAGAGCAGTACGGCCCCGGTCAGGCCTCCCGGCAGCGGGCGGCGGGCGCTCCAGGCGCGGCGGGCCGAGGCGACGAGGGCCAGGGCCAGCAGGATGCTCGCCTGGGTGGTGAAGAAGCTCAGGACGCGCAGCGGGCTGCCCATGAGCATCTCGATGGTCACGCCCGCGGCCGCCAGCAGTGCGGTCAGCAGGCGGAAGGCGGCCGTCAGCGGCCTGCGCGCCGGCGCCACCACGGCCGCGGCGGGTACGTGCGAGGGCAGCAGCGCGGGCATTCCCGGGACCGCGGGGAGGTCCGGGATGTCCCTGGGTATCGGGGCGGTCATACCCTCAAGCTAGGCATAACCGACATAACGGGCGATGTGGGTCGGCTGTGTGGGTTACCCCCGAGACGGGAGCGACGGGAGGGGACCGTGGGGTGACTGGGGTGACTGGGCAGCCGTTTCGCCGCCCTCGCCCGACCCGCGCGGCCGGGACCCCATCCGCCCCTGCCACCCGTCACCTCACTCCTGTCACGCCTCCCGCGGCACCAGCGTCAGCAGCGTCGCCTCCGGCGGGCACGCGAAGCGCACCGGCGTGTAGCGGCTCGCCCCGCAGCCCGCCGACACGTGCAGATGCGCCGTACGGCCCTCCGACGTGTGCGTGGAGAGGCCCTTGACGCGGTCCGTGTCCAGGTCGCAGTTGGTGACGAAGGCGCCGTAGAAGGGCAGGCAGACCTGGCCGCCGTGGGTGTGGCCGGCCAGGATCAGCGGGTAGCCGTCCGCCGTGAACGCGTCCAGGCTGCGCAGATACGGCGCGTGGACGACGCCCATCGAGAAGTCCGCCGTGCCCGAAGGCCCCCCGGCCACCTCCGCGTACCGGTCGCGCTTGATGTGCGGGTCGTCCACGCCCGTCAGCTCGATCGTCGCGCCGTCCGCCTTGAGCAGACCCCGCGTGTTCGTCAGATTCAGCCAGCCCGCGGCGTCGAAGCCGTCCCGCAGGTTCTCCCACGGGTTGTGGACCACGCCGACGGCGGGCGGGTTGCCGTTGAGGCCGTGCCGGCCCTGCGCCTTCTCGAAGAGGTACCGGGCGGGGTTGCGCAGCGTCGGCCCGTAGTAGTCGTTCGAGCCGAAGACGTACGCCCCCGGGAAGTCCATCAGCGGCCCCAGCGCGTCCAGCACCTCGGGCACGGCCTCCGGGTCGGAGAGGTTGTCGCCCGTGTTGATCACGAAGTCGGGGCGCAGACCCGCCAGCGAGCGCAGCCAGCGCTGCTTCTTGCGCTGCCCGCCGACCATGTGGATGTCGGAGACGTGCAGCACGCGCATCGGGCGCATGCCCTGCGGCAGTACGGGGACGGTGACCCGCCGGAGCCGGAACGAGCGGGCCTCGAAACCCGCCGAGTAGAGAAGACCGGCGGCCGCTACCGCCGTGATGCCGAGGGGTACTCCGTATCGCGCGCGCATGCGGACATCGTGTCAGACCCGCCGGTCCTTCTCGTACGGCCGTCCCTCACGCCCGTCGCGCCCGCGGAGCCGGGCCGCTGTCCCCGTACGTCGTCCTGTGCCGCCGTCTCCTGAGAAATGCACGGGCGGCCGTCCCCCGGTACCTGCGACAATCAAGCCATGACCACGCTCAAGTCGAAGCTTCAGGAAGACCTCAACGCCTCGATCAGGGAGCGCGACGAGCTGCGCTCCTCGACGCTCCGGCTCACGCTCACCGCGATCACCAAGGAGGAGGTCGCGGGCAAGGAGAAGCGCGAGCTCTCCGACGACGAGGTGCAGAAGGTGATCACGCGCGAGGCGAAGAAGCGCCGGGAGGCCGCCGACGCCTTCGCGCAGGGCGGCCGCGCCGAGCAGGCCGAGCGGGAGAAGGCGGAGGGCGAGATCCTCGCCGCGTACCTGCCCAAGCAGCTCTCCGACGACGAGCTGGAGCAGATCGTCGCCGCGGCCGTCGCGGAGGCCACGGGCGCGGGCGCCGAAGGGCCCCGGGCGATGGGCGCGGTCATGAAGATCGTGAACCCGAAGGTGGCCGGTCTGGCCGAGGGCGGCCGTGTCGCCGCCACGGTGAAGAGGCTGCTCGCGGGCTGAGCACCCACGTACCCACGCGCGCGTCGTACGCCGCACAGCCGCCCCGGGCCTTCGAGGCCCGAGAGGCGGCTGTGTCACGTCCGGGGGCCGAAGCCCCTTCCCGCCCGGCCCTCGGTACCAGGGCGTGAGGTGGGTCGAGGACCTGCCGCGAAGGCGGCGGGATCGTGTCGGTGTCGGTGTCGGTGCCGTTCCGATCCGCGGCCCTGCGCACGGAGTTCGCGTGCGCAGGGCGTCACGGACACAGCTGTCGGCAGGGCGGTCAGTCACGTCCTCCGGGACCGTTGCCCGGACCCTGGATGAAGCCCTCCGGGATGGAGAACGTGGGTTCCGGCTCGACGTCGCCCCCACCGTTTCCGTTGCCGCCGCCGAGCAGGCCGCCGATGAGACCGTCGTCGCCGTTGCCCCCGTCGTCGCGGCCCTTGTCCCTGTCCCTGCCCTTGTCCTTGTCCTCCGGCTTCGGCGGGTCCGGGATGTCGACCAGGGTGAAGTCGAGCACCTCCTTGTTCGCCAGAGCGCCGGTCATCATGTCGCGCCAGATCGGACCGGGCACCTGGCCACCGAAGACCTTGTCGTGCCACACGCCGCCGATGCTGATGCCCTCCATCTTGCGCTCGTGCGCCGGGTCGCCGACCCAGACGGCACCCGCCATGTTCGGGGTGTAGCCCACGAACCAGGCGGCGAAGCGCTCGTCGGTGGTACCGGTCTTACCGGCGCTCGGGCGGCTGCCGAGACCGGCCTGCGTACCCGTACCGTCCTCGACCACGCCGCGCAGCAGCGTGTTGATGGTGTCGGCCGTGGTCTCGGACATCGCCCGCGAGCAGGTCGACTTCGGGACCTCCAGGGACTTCGTCTGGCCGCCGATGCGCCGGCTGATCGCCTCGATGGCGACCGGCGTGCAGTACATGCCCCGCGAGGCGAAGGTGGCGTAGCCGTTCGCCATGGTCAGCGGGGACATCTCCTCACTGCCGAGGGCGATCGAGGGGTTCTGGTGCATCTCGTTGCCGTCGGCACGCGCGACGCCCATCTTGGCCGCCATCTCGGTCACCGGGCAGATGCCGATCTCGCTGATCATCTCGACGTAGTAGGTGTTGACGGACTTCGCCGTCGCCTCCTTCATCGAGTACGGGCCGACCTCGGACTCGTTCTCGTTGGTGAGCTTGACGCCCTTCTCGTTCCAGATCTTGCCGTCGCAGGCCTGGACCGGGTTCGGGTACTCCATCTCGTACGGCGAGCGGTACATCTTCGTCGCCGGCATGCCGCCCTCTATGGCGGCCGCGGCCACGATCGGCTTGAACGTCGAACCGGGCTGGAAGCCGAGTCCGCCGCCCATGGACTGGTCGACGGAGAGGTTGATCTGCGTCTCGTTCTTGCCGAAGCCGTACGGCCGCGACTGGCCCATGGCGAGGATCTTGCCGGTGCCGGGTTCGACGATGCTCGCCGCGGTCGCCACCTCGTCGTTCTTGCGGACGTGGTCCTTGACCGACTGCTGGACCGAGTCCTGGGCCTGCGGGTCCATCGTCGTGCGGATGGTCAGACCGCCCTGGTTCCAGATCTTGGCCCGGTCCTCCTTGGTCTTGCCGAAGACCGGGTCGGTCAGGAACACGTTGCGCACGTAGTCGCAGAAGAAGCCCGCGCCCTTCACGGCGGTGATGCAGCCGTTCCTGGGCTGCTTGACCTTCAGGCCGAGCGGGGTCTCCTTGGCCTTGTCGGCCTCCTCCTGGGAGATGTTGCCCACGTCGGCCATGCGCTGGAGCACGATGTTGCGCCGCTTGGTGGCCTCGGTCTCGTCGTTGACCGGGTCGAAACGGCTCGGCGACTGGACGATGCCGGCGAGGAGCGCGGCCTCCTGGACCTTGAGGTCCTTGGCGTTCTTGGAGAAGTAGCGCTGGGCGGCCGCCTCGACGCCGTAGGCCTGCTGGCCGAAGAACGTGATGTTCAGGTAGTTCTCGAGGATCTTCTTCTTGCCGAGCTCCTCCTCGACCTGGATCGCGTACTTCAGCTCCGCGATCTTGCGGCCGAGGGTCTGCTGGGTGGCCTGCGCGACCTTGGTGGGGTCGTCGCCGGCCTCCTCGACGAAGACGTTCTTCACGTACTGCTGGGTGAGCGTGGAGGCGCCCTCGGCGACCCCGCCGCTCTGCGCGTTCTTGTTCAGCGCGCGCAGGACGCCCTTCAGGTCGACCGCGCCGTGCTGGTAGAAGCGGGCGTCCTCGATCGCGACGATCGCCTGCTGCATGTACGGCGAGATGTCCTTGAGCTCGACCACCGTGCGGTCGCGTGAGTACACCGTGGCGATCGTGCCGCCCTGGGCGTCGAGGATCGTGGTGCGCTGGCTGAGCGGCGGCGTCTTCAGGTTGGCCGGGAGCTCGTCGAAGCTCTCCACCGACCCCTTGGCCGCGAGCCCCAGCGCGCCGACGGCGGGCAGCGCGATACCGGCCATGACTGCACCGGCCAGCACACTGACACCGAGGAACTTGGCCGCCTGCTGCACGGGCGACAGGCCACCGCCTGAGGGCTTCTTTGGCATGGGGGCAGCCTACGTTCTCATTCGCCGGACACGCGTATATGCCTTGGCCTAAGCTGCTCTCAACTGTCACAGCAGTGCGGCCATGTATCAATACGTCCGGCGACCCCGAATCGTTCCGGATGGGCCCGACTCTCCGTCGGGGGCGTGTCCGAATCCGCCTTCTGTGTCACGTGGCGCCCGTTGTGACTCAACTGAACTGTCCTGTTCTGTGGGAATCGTCACGCATGTCGCCCGCTCACTCCCGCGGGTGATCTGCCGCTTACGCATAGTCCGTTCGGGCCATTCAAGATTGGGCCCGAAGGGGGTGTTGCGCTGTGCCCACCTTCCGTAACGTCCTCAACTGGCGGCGGTGAATATGCCGCTGCCGCCGTGGGGGAGCCTCGATTCGGGAGAGGACGGCGCCGGTATGGGCTGGGTAACCGACTGGAGTGCGCAGGCGGCCTGCCGCACTACCGATCCGGATGAACTGTTCGTTCAGGGAGCAGCGCAGAACAGGGCCAAGGCGGTGTGCACCGGATGCCCGGTACGCACCGAATGTCTGGCCGACGCGCTCGACAACCGCGTCGAGTTCGGCGTGTGGGGAGGAATGACGGAACGGGAGCGTCGCGCTCTGCTGCGCAGGCGGCCCACCGTGACCTCCTGGCGCCGACTGCTGGAGACGGCTCGTACGGAGTACGAGCGTGGGGTCGGCCTGGTGCCCCTCGACGACGACCAGGTGTACGAGAACTACGCGGCGGTGGGCTGAGGTCCTGGGCAGGACTCGACCACCCGCTGCGCCGGGCCGGCAGGCCGGTCCGGTCACCGACCGTCAGCCGCCCGCGGTCACCCACCGCCGGGCGCCTCCGGTCACCGCCCTGCGGGCTGCTCCGGCCACGAGCCGACGAGCGGCTCCGGCCGGCAGCAGACAAGCAGCCCTGGCCAGGAGCCCGTGAGCAGTCCCCGCCGGGAGCCTGCGCGCGGCTCGGCCCAGGGGCGTCGGGCAGCGGTCACTCGAGGCGGCGGGTCACTCGGGCAGTTCCGGCCGGTGGGCCGCGAGCCGGTTCCCGATGTCCCGCAGCCCCGCGAGGTCGTGCACATCGCCGGGCAGGGCGGCCACTTCGGCCACCGCCACCTCGGGGTGGAGCGCGGTGAAACGGTCACGTGTGCGCTGCTCGCGGGAGAGCAGGTGCATGCGGTCCGCGTGCAGCCTGAGCAGGCCCGCGGTCAGTTCGTCCGCGGACCGGTCGTGCTCGGCACCTGAATCGGTGCCGGGGTCGGTATCGGGGTCGGCGCCGTCGACGGCGTTCGGGTCGGGGGAGTTCGAACTGCCGTCGTTCTCGGGGGAGTTACGAAGCTCAGCCTTCCCGTCCGGCTGATCGACAATGCGGGACTCCTCAAGATTTTCCGCGGCGGCGAGCGCCCGCTCGGCCGACAGCCGGGCGGCGCCGCTGCCGTGCACCCGGTTCAGCACCAGACCCGCGAGCGGCATGTCCTCGGCGGCCAACCGCTCCACGAAGTACGCGGCCTCCCGCGTCGCGTCCCGCTCCGGGGCCGCGACCACCAGGAAGGCCGTCCCGGGCGCCTGGAGCAGCTTGTACGTCGCGTCCGCGCGGGTGCGGAAACCGCCGAACATCGAGTCCATCGCGGCTACGAACGTCTGGACGTCCTTGAGCAGTTGACCGCCGAGCAGCTTGCCGAGGGCACCGGTCATCATCGACATGCCGACGTTCAGGAACATCATCCCCGCGCGCCCGCCCACCTTCGCGGGTGCCAGCAGCACGCGGATCAGCTTGCCGTCCAGGAACGATCCGAGGCGCTTGGGCGCGTCCAGGAAGTCCAGCGCGGACCGCGACGGCGGTGTGTCGACGACGATCAGGTCCCACTCGTCGCGTGAGCGCAACTGGCCCAGCTTCTCCATCGCCATGTACTCCTGCGTGCCCGCGAAGCCCGCCGAGAGCGACTGGTAGAAGGGGTTGCCCAGGATCGCGGACGCCCGCTCGGCGTCCGCGTGCGCCTCGACGATCTCGTCGAAGGTGCGCTTCATGTCGAGCATCATGGCGTGCAGTTCGCCGCCCGCCGCCTCGTCGATGCCCTTGACCCGGCGTGGGGTGTTGTCCAGCGAGTCGATGCCCATGGACTGCGCGAGCCGGCGGGCCGGGTCGATGGTCAGCACCACGACCTTGCGGCCGCGCTCGGCCGCGCGCAGGCCCAGCGCCGCCGCCGTGGTCGTCTTGCCGACCCCGCCCGAGCCGCAGCACACCACGATCCGGGTCTCCGGATCGTCGAGCAGCGGGTCGATCTCGAGGACGCGCGCGGGGGCGATACGGCGCTCCTGGACGGGTTCCGGGGTCATGCGATCCCCTGCTTCCGCAGTTCGGTTGCCAGTTCGTACAGACCCGCCAGGTCCATGCCCTCGGCGAGCAGGGGCAGTTCGTGCAGCGGCAGGTCCAGGTCGCCGAGGACCGTGCGCTGCTCCCGCTCCAGGGTGTGCCGCTCGGCGTACTCCTCGGCCTGCTCCAGCAGCGGGTCCACCAGCCGTTCGGCGTTCCCGCCGCGCCGCGCGCCGCCGAGGCCCGCGGCCGACAGCGACCGCGCGACGGCCGTGCGCGGCAGCTTGCGTACGAGATCCACACCGGCCGCGTCCAGCACCTCGGGCCGGACCATGTTGACGATCACCCGGCCCACCGGGAGCCGGGCGGAGCGCAGCTCGGTGATGCCGTCGGCGGTCTCCTGGACCGGCATCTCCTCCAGCAGCGTCACCAGGTGCACAGCCGTCTCCGGCGACTTCAGCACCCTCATCACGGCCTGCGCCTGATTGTGTATCGGGCCGATCCTGGCCAGGCCCGCGACCTCGTCGTTGACGTTCAGGAAGCGGGTGACACGGCCCGTCGGGGGCGCGTCCATCACGACGTAGTCGTAGACGAACCGGCCGCTCCGGTCCTTGCGGCGGACCGCCTCGCACGCCTTGCCGGTCAGCAGGACGTCCCGCAGGCCAGGCGCGATCGTGGTGGCGAAGTCGATCGCGCCGAGCTTCTTCAGGGCGCGTCCGGCGCCGCCGAGTTTGTAGAACATCTGGAGGTAGTCCAGAAGGGCCAGTTCGGGGTCGATGGCGAGGGCGTGCACCTCCCCGCCCCCTGGCGCGACCGCGATCTTCCGTTCCTCGTAGGGCAGCGCCTCTGTCTCGAAGAGCTGCGCGATGCCTTGCCGACCCTCGACCTCGACGAGGAGCGTCCGCTTCCCCTCCGTGGCCAGGGCCAGCGCTAGGGCCGCGGCGACCGTCGTCTTACCGGTCCCGCCCTTGCCGCTGACGACCTGGAGCCTGCTCACGTCTTCGAGCGTAACCAGTCCGGCGGCGCGGCAATCAAGGCTGTGGACAAGCACACGCCGAGGCTGTGGAGAAACGGTTGCCGAAGCCGCCGCAGCGCCGCCGCCCCGGCCGGTCGTCACCCGGCGCGGCACCACCCGTCGCAGCGGCTACAGTCGGCCTCATGACCAAGTGGGAATACGCAACCGTGCCGCTGCTCGTCCATGCCACGAAGCAGATTCTGGACACCTGGGGCGAGGACGGCTGGGAGCTCGTCCAGGTCGTGCCCGGCCCGAACAACCCCGAGCAGCTCGTGGCCTACCTGAAGCGCCCGAAGCCGGGGCAGGCGGCATGAGCGCGGTCGAGGCGAAGCTCGCCGAGCTGGGGCTGACCCTGCCGCAGGTCGTGCCGCCGCTGGCCGCGTACCAGCCCGCCGTGCAGAGCGGCGTGTACGTGTACACCGCGGGGCAGCTGCCCATGGTGGAGGGCAAGCTCCCGGTCACCGGCAAGGTGGGCGCGGAGGTCACCCCGGAGGAGGCCAAGGATCTGGCCCGCGTCTGCGCGCTGAACGCCCTCGCGGCCGTGAAGTCCGTCGCCGGTGACCTGGACCGCATCGCGCGCGTCGTGAAGGTCGTCGGATTCGTGGCCTCGGCCTCCGACTTCACCGGCCAGCCCGCCGTCCTCAACGGCGCCAGCGAGCTGCTGGGCGAGGTCCTCGGCGACAAGGGCGTGCACGCGCGCAGCGCGGTGGGCGTCGCGGTGCTGCCGCTGGACGCGCCGGTCGAGGTCGAGGTCCAGGTGGAACTGACGGAGGCGTGAGCGGCGTGTGCGCCGTGTGCCCGGTCGATGTGCGCGTGAGCGCCGTCTGATCGTGGCGCCGTCGGATCGTGGCTCCGGGGTGGATCGCTTCCTCCCCGGGGCCGGGCGTCCGACCCTTGGCGGCGGGGCTTCCCGGGTGCGCCAGGCCCGGTGACCAGCCCTCTCGCCACCCTTCTCCCGGCGGCCGGTGATCGACCACCTCTCGAACATCCGGCCGCCACGGGATAGCCTCCGGCCATGGCGAACGGTCAGTGGTACCCCCCTCAGTGGCCGGACCGGATCCGCGCGCTCGCGGACGGCACCCTCACACCCGTGCAGCCCCGGCGCGCCGCGACCGTCATGCTGCTGAAGGACGGCGCCGACGGTCCTGCCGTGCACATG
This sequence comes from Streptomyces sp. NPDC048600, assembly GCF_055587025.1. NCBI lineage: Bacteria > Bacillati > Actinomycetota > Actinomycetes > Kitasatosporales > Streptomycetaceae > Streptomyces > Streptomyces sp. NPDC048600. The sequence goes on from NZ_JBVJGZ010000012.1 coordinate 96,346, forward strand.
CTGCGCAGACGCGCCTCGATGGCCTTCGCCGGGGGCGCCTACGCCTACCCGGGCGGGGGCGTCGATCCGCGCGACGACGACCACCAGATCGGCTGGGCGGGCCCCACGCGCGCGTGGTGGGCCGAACGCCTCGGCGTGGACGAGCGCGGTGCTCAGGCGATCGTGTGCGCCGCCGTGCGCGAGATGTTCGAGGAGGCCGGGGTCCTGCTCGCAGGGCCCGCCGCGGACGAGGTCGTCGGCGACACCACGGGAGAGGACTGGGAGGCCGACCGCGCGGCACTCGTCGCACGTGAGCTGTCCTTCGCCGAGTTCCTCGACCGCCGCGGCCTGGTGCTGCGCTCCGACCTGCTGGGCGCCTGGACCCGCTGGATCACCCCGGAGTTCGAGGAGCGCCGCTACGACACCTGGTTCTTCGTCGCGGCCCTGCCCGCCGGGCAGCGCACCCGTGACGTCTCCACGGAGGCGGACCGCACGGTGTGGATCCGCCCCGAGGACGCGGCCGCCGGGTACGACAAGGGCGAGCTGCTGATGATGCCGCCCACCATCGCCACGCTGCGCCAGCTCCTGGCGTACGGCACGGCCGCCGAGGCACTCGCCGCCGCGCCCGGCCGGGACCTGGCCCCGGTGCTCGCCCAGGCGCGGCTTGAGGGCGGCGAGATCGTGCTGACGTGGCCGGGACACGACGAGTTCACCAAGCATGTCCCGACGGGCACGGCCGGGACCCCGGCGCAGGCCCCGCGGAACCCGACGGGTGGAGCCCGATCATGACCGACGCGAGCGCCCTGCCCGGCCAGCCCCGCGGCGGGGTCCTGTCCGGCCGAGCCACCGCGCGCGCGGTGAACGTGCTGGCGCCGAACGCCTCCGCGATGACCCTGGACGGCACCAACACCTGGATCCTCGCCGAGCCGGACTCCGACCTGGCCGTGGTGGTCGACCCGGGCCCGCTGGACGAGGGCCATCTGCGCAACGTCGTCGACACCGCCGAGAAGGCGGGCAAGCGTGTCGCCCTGACCCTGCTCACCCACGGCCACCCGGACCACGCCGAGGGCGCCGCCCGCTTCGCCGGGCTGACCGGCACGCGCGTGCGTGCCCTGGACCCGGCGCTCCGGCTGGGCGACGAGGGCCTGGCCGCCGGGGACGTCGTCGAGCTCGGCGGTCTGGAGCTGCGGGTCGTGCCCACCCCCGGGCACACCGCCGACTCCCTGTGCTTCCATCTGCCGGCCGACCGCGCGGTGCTGACCGGCGACACGATCCTGGGGCGCGGCACGACGGTCGTGGCGCACCCCGACGGGCGGCTCGGCGACTATCTGGACTCCCTGCGACGCCTGAGGTCCCTCACGGTCGACGACGGCGTGCACACCGTGCTCCCGGGCCACGGGCCGGTCCTGGAGGACGCCCAGGGCGCCGTGGAGTTCTACCTCGCCCACCGCGCCCACCGGCTGGCCCAGGTCGAGACGGCCGTCGAGGACGGCTACCGCACGCCCGGACAGGTCGTGCGGCACGTCTACGCCGACGTGGACCGCTCCCTGTGGCCCGCGGCCGAGCTGTCGGTCCGCGCGCAGATGGAGTACCTGGAGGAACACGGCCTGATCCAGGGCGACAGGCCCTAGCGCGGCCTCTCACGGCCCTCACGGCCTCGCACCGGCCGCGGCACGGCCTCACGCGGGCCGTGGCGCCTTCGTGCCGTGCACGCGCGTGTACTCCGCCTCCAGCCACGGCCCGAGGTCGTCGACGTAGGAGCCGAGTACGGCGGGGTCGTCGGTCGGCTCGTGGCCGAGGACGGCCGCCGCGCGGAGCCGGTCGGCGCGCTCCGGGTAGTGGGCCGCGAAGGCCTCGGCCATCTCGTGCAGATCGCTGGTCCAGCCGTTCCAGCGCGGCATGACCAGGGTGAAGCCGGTGCGGACCAGGTGCCGGGAGGTGTACCGGACCAGTCGGCGGCGTGCCTCGGGTGTCCGGGCCTCGGCGACACGGTCCCGCCAGCGCGGCAGGAGCAGCGCAAGGTCGCCGTTGGTCTCCCGGGCGAGCCGGGAGTCGGGGCGGTAGCGCGGCAGGTACTCGGCGAGGTCCTCACCCAGCAGCGGAGTGCACAGACACGCCACGAACCAGCCCAGGTCGTACGTCTCGAGGTCGCTCAGCAGCCGCGCCCTGCCGTGGAGCAGCGTGCCGACCCCGTCGACCTGCTCGAACCGCTTGTCGAGCGCCTCGTCCAGCGCCCTTACGGCATCCCGGTCGGCGTCGGCCGGTTCCTCGCGCAGCGCGACCAGCAGGTCCAGGTCGCTGCGCCCCACGCGCGCGGTGCCGCGCGGGACGGACCCGTAGAGGTAGGCGCTGTGCAGCCGGTTGCCGAAGAGGTCCAGGAGCCCGTCACGGGCCGCCACGACCACGGGCCGGAAGGGGTGCGGAATCCGCCCCAGTGAGCCCTCGCGCTCGATGCAGCCCTGGGCGTCCAGGCCGGGCCGCGGCTGCCGTGGGGCGCGGGCGGCGCGGTGCACCGTCTCGGTCATGGGGCCACTGTGCCCCCGAGCGGGGCACAGTGGCAGCGCATTTTCGGCGCGGGGGGTGAACGTCACCGGCCGTTCAGGCCGGCGTCACTCACCGGGAGCGCTTGGCGAGACGCTCGACGTCCAGCAGGATCACGGCCCGCGCCTCCAGGCGCAGCCAGCCGCGCTGGGCGAAGTCGGCGAGCGCCTTGTTGACCGTCTCGCGCGAGGCGCCGACCAGCTGGGCCAGCTCCTCCTGCGTGAGGTCGTGGACGACGTGGATGCCCTCCTCGGACTGCACGCCGAAGCGGCGCGAGAGGTCCAGCAGGGCGCGCGCCACACGGCCGGGCACGTCGGAGAAGACCAGGTCCGACATGGCGTCGTTGGTCTTGCGCAGCCGGCGCGCGACGGCGCGCAGCAGGGCCGCGGCCACCTCCGGGCGGGCGTTCAGCCAGGGCTGGAGGTCGCCGTGGCCGAGGCCCAGCAGCTTGACCTCGGTCAGCGCGGTGGCGGTGGCGGTGCGCGGGCCCGGGTCGAACAGCGACAGCTCGCCGATCAGCTCTCCGGGGCCGACGACGGCGAGCATGTTCTCGCGGCCGTCGGGGGAGGTGCGGTGCAGCTTGACCTTGCCCTCCGTCACCACGTAGAGCCGGTCGCCCGGGTCGCCCTCGTGGAACAGGGAGTCGCCCCGCGCCAGAGTCACCTCACTCATGGAGGCGCGAAGCTCCGCGGCCTGCTCGTCGTCGAGAGCCGCGAAGAGCGGATTGCGCCGCAGAACGTCGTCCACGAGTTCTCTCCTTGTCGACCTGCTCAGGGGATCTTGCTCCCCGGTGTACCAGGGGACCACGGTGCCCATTTTGCCGGACGGTCCAAACAGTGTGATCTGTCACAAGGATGCCGCACTGGTGTCCCGGGGTAAGCGGCAGGGGTCCAATTGGGCGCCGATCTTCAGGGTCCGGGGCGGATGTCGGTGGCGGGCCGTAGGCTGACCGAGTGTCCAAAACGCCGGTGAGAGCGCAGGCCGAGGGGGCTGGGCGGATGGTTGTACGGCGGGATTCCGCTGTGGGCGAACAGACCCCTGACGGTGACAGGAAAGCGGCAGAAGCGACGAAAAGCGCGACGGCCGGGAAGAGGGCTGCGGGGACGCGGAAGCGGGCCGCGGCCGCGGACAGCGCCACTCCCGGGAAGAGCACCGCTCCCGCGAAGAAGTCGGCGGCGAAGACGTCAGCGGTGAAGAAGACGGCGGCCAAAACGGCGACGGCGGCCAAGAAGGCGACGGCCAAGAAGTCGGCCCCCGTGAAGCAGGCCACCACCGTCAAGAAGCCCGCTGCCGTCGGCGCGAAGGGCGCCTCCGCGGTGAAGGCCACGCCCGTGCGGACGGTCGCCGCCGCGTCGCCGAAGAAGGGCGAGTCGCGCACCGCGCTGGTCCGCCGCGCCCGCCGTATCAACCGGGAGCTCGCCGAGGTCTTCCCGTACGCCCACCCCGAGCTGGACTTCGTCAACCCCTTCCAACTCCTGGTCGCCACCGTGCTGTCGGCGCAGACGACCGACCTGAGGGTCAATCAGACGACCCCGGCGCTGTTCGCGAAGTACCCCACCCCCGAGGACCTGGCCGCCGCCAACCCGGAGGAGGTCGAGGAGATCCTGCGCCCGACCGGGTTCTTCCGGGCGAAGACCAAGTCGGTCATAGGGCTGTCCAGGGGACTGGTGGAGCAGTTCGACGGAGAGGTGCCCGGCCGGCTGGAGGACCTGGTCAAGCTGCCCGGGGTCGGCCGCAAGACGGCGTTCGTGGTGCTCGGCAACGCCTACGGGCGGCCCGGCATCACCGTGGACACGCACTTCCAGCGGCTGGTGCGGCGCTGGCAGTGGACCGAGGAGACGGACCCCGACAAGATCGAGGCGGCCGTCGGCGCGCTGTTCCCCAGGAGCGACTGGACCGATCTGTCGCACCACGTCATCTGGCACGGCCGCCGCATCTGTCACGCCCGCAAGCCGGCCTGTGGCGCCTGCCCCATCGCGCCGCTCTGCCCGGCGTACGGCGAGGGCGAGACCGACCCGGAGAAGGCGAAGAAGCTGCTGAAGTACGAGAAGGCGGGCCTGCCCGGCCAGCGCCTGAACCCCCCGCAGGCGTATCTGGACGCGGGCGGCAGGGCCGCGCCCCCGCTGGGTGCCGGATGACGGGCGCGGCAGGGGAACGATCACGGCGGGCCCGGGCGTTGGACCGGGTGGAACGGGGGTGGCTATGACGCGCGCGAGCCATACACGGGGCGGACCGGTGACGCTGAGCAAGGAGGGCCTGCCGGACTGGCTGGACCCGGTGGTGCGCGCCGTGGAGACGGTGAAGCCGCTGGAGCTGAGCCGCTTCCTGCCCCCGGAGAACGGCGCGGGACGCCAGTCCGCCGTCCTGATCCTGTTCGGCGAGGGCGAGCAGGGCCCCGAGCTGCTGCTGATGGAGCGCGCCGGCTCCCTGCGCTCGCACGCCGGGCAGCCCTCCTTCCCGGGCGGCGCCCTGGACCCGGAGGACGGCGACCCGCAGGCCGACGGCCCGCTGCGGGCGGCCCTGCGCGAGGCCGAGGAGGAGACCGGGCTCGATCCGTCCGGGGTCCAGCTCTTCGGTGTCCTGCCCAAGCTCTACATCCCGGTCAGCGGCTTCGTCGTCACCCCGGTCCTCGGCTGGTGGCGCGAACCGACCCCGGTCGGCGTCGTCGACCCGAACGAGACCGCGCGGGTGTTCACCGTCCCCGTGGTGGATCTCACGGACCCCGAGAACCGCGCGACCACCGTCCACCCCAGCGGTCACAGAGGCCCGGCATTCCTGGTCGAATCGGCTCTGGTCTGGGGTTTCACGGCCGGTGTGATCGATCGCCTGCTGCATTTCTCCGGCTGGGAGCGCCCCTGGGACCGGGGCAAGCAGGTCCCGCTCGACTGGCGCTCATGACAGGGTGGCCGGCGTGCGGTGCGCACAGGGGACACTGGGTTCCTTCGCCGCTGTGCGGCGACCAGGCCCCCGGGCCGAGTGGAGTGGACGGAAGATGACGAGGCGAGGCCCGAAGCAGTGAACGTGCTGGACATCCTGTTGCTGGTCGCTGCCGTGTGGTTCGCGATCGTCGGCTACCGCCAGGGCTTCGTGGTCGGCATCCTGTCGGTGATCGGCTTCCTCGGCGGCGGCCTGGTCGCCGTGTACACGCTGCCCGTCATCTGGGACGCGGTCACCGACAACGCCGAGGTCAGCACGACCGCCGCCGTCGTCGCGATCGTCGTGGTGATCGTCTGCGCGTCGGTCGGCCAGGCCCTGACCACCCATCTCGGGAACAAGCTGCGGCGGTACATCACCTGGTCCCCGGCCCGCGCGCTGGACGCCACCGGCGGCGCCCTGGTCAACGTCGTGGCCATGCTGCTGGTCGCCTGGCTCATCGGCTCCGCCCTCGCCGGCACCACCCTGCCGACGCTCGGCAAGGAGGTCCGCGGCTCCAAGGTGCTGCTCGGTGTGTCCAGAGTGCTGCCCGCGCAGGCCGACACCTGGTTCACCGACTTCTCCACGGTCCTCGCCCAGAACGGCTTCCCACAGGTCTTCAGCCCCTTCGCCAACGAGCCGATCACCGACGTACGGCCGCCGGACCCCGCCCTGGCCAACAGCGCCGTCGCCGTCCGCGCCAAGCGTTCCATCGTCAAGGTGGTGGGCACCGCCGAGAGTTGCGGCAAGGTCCTGGAGGGTACCGGCTTCGTCTTCGACGACCGCCGCGTGATGACCAACGCGCACGTCGTGGGCGGCGTCGACGAGCCCACCGTCCAGATAGGCGGCGAGGGCCGCCGCTACGACGCCACCGTCGTCCTGTACGACTGGAAGCGCGACATCGCCGTCCTGGACGTGCCCGACCTGAACGCGCCCGCCCTGCGGTTCACCTCCACCGATGCCGAGAGCGACGACGGAGCGATCGTCGCCGGCTTCCCGGAGAACGGGGCGTACGACGTGCGCGCCGCACGCGTGCGCGGACGTATCCCGGCCAACGGACCGGACATCTACCACCGCGGCACCGTCCGCCGTGACGTCTACTCGCTGTACGCGACCGTCCGCCAGGGCAACTCCGGCGGCCCGCTGCTCACCCCTGAGGGCGAGGTGTACGGCGTGGTCTTCGCGAAGTCCCTGGACGACGCCGACACCGGCTACGCCCTGACCGCGGACGAGATCGCGGAGGACATCACCAAGGGCCGCACGGCGACCCAGCAGGTGGACAGCGACAGCTGCGCGCTCTAGAGCCTGTCGGCCCTAAGCCTGCCCGGTGAATTCCCGCCCGGCGCGCGGTGCCTGGCTCGGGTGAGCGCGAGGCACCGGCCCGCCCCTGTGGGCGGACGACGGGAACGTGGCGGACAGGCTCCGGACGGCAGTCCGCGGCCGCCGGTGTCAGCCGCGGGGGTGGCGCAGGCGCGCCGAGACCCAGCGGGCCCGGCGGCGCAGAATGTGTGGAATGCCCACCCGGAGGTCGGAGCCCGGCAGCGGCGGGCCTCCTCGCTGGTGGGAGCTCAGGGAGTTGCCCGAGCGTCGGTCGCGTGCTGCGTCACTGTAGTCGTGCGTCCAGCCCATACCCCGACGTCTGCCCCTGCCCCAAGGTCGATAACCGCCGCCGTGGCCCCCAATTGGCCTATGCGCCGGGCAATTGGCCGTTCGTAGGACAGGTGTTCCGCTTCCGGATACCGGGCGCACCGAAACGGTCACGGACGGAGCCGAAACCGTTCGCGCCCGGGCGCCCGTTCGGGTGACACGGTGCCATCAGCGGTCCGGCTCGGGGTCCTTCAGCCAGTTGATCAGCTCGGTCGAGAAGGCCACCGGGTCCTCCTCGTGCGGGAAGTGCCCGAGTCCGTCGAACAGCCGCCAGCGGTAGGGCGCCTCGACGTACTGGCCGGAGCCCGCCGCGCTGCGGGTGCGGGTCACCGGGTCGAGGGAGCCGTGCAGGTGCAGCGTGGGCACCCGTACGGGCCGCTTCATCCGCCGGTTGAACTGGAAGCCGTCCGGCCGCGCCAGCGAGCGCACCATCCAGCGGTACGGCTCGATCGAGCAGTGGGCCGTGGAGGGGATGCACATGGCGCGCTGGTAGGTCCGTACGGCCTCGTCGTCCGGCAGCCGGGGGCCCGACCAGTCCCGGATCAGCTTCCCGACCAGCGCGCCCTCGTCGGCGACGAGCTGCCGCTCGGGGATCCAGGGCCGCTGGAAGCCCCAGATGTAGGAGCTCGCGGTGCTCTGCCGGACGTCGGCCAGCATCGCCGAGCGCCAGCGCCGGGGGTGGGGCATCGAGGACACCGCCAGCCGGCGGATCAGCTTGGGCCGCATCACGGCCGCCGTCCAGGCCAGATAGCCGCCCAGGTCGTGGCCGACCAGCGCGGCGTCGGGCTCGCCGAGGGAGCGGATCACGCCGGTGACGTCGAGCGCGAGGTTCGCGGGGTCGTAGCCGCGCGGGGTGCGGTCGCTGCCGCCGACCCCGCGCAGGTCCATGGCGACGGCCCGGAAACCGGCGTCGGCCAGCGCGGTCAGCTGGTGCCGCCAGGCCCACCAGAACTGCGGGAAGCCGTGCAGCAGCATCACGAGCGGGCCGTCGCCGGCCTCCGCGATGTGGAATCGCGCGCCGTTGGCGGCGACCTCGCGGTGCGTCCAGGGCCCGTCCGGTCGGATGACCGAAGCGGGCGGGACCGGGGGAGTGGCGGGGTCCGTCATGACGACGAGCGTGCCACAGCCTCGATGGCCTTGGGCGCCCCGTCCTTCGGCAGCTCGGGTCGCGGGTGCGGCTTGGCGTTCTGCAGCACGCTCGCCGACTCCTTCATGGACGCGGCGACCTTCTGCGGGCCCTTGCTCTTGGAGGCCTTCTTCGCGAAGACCACGCCGATGAGCGCGAGGACGCCCGCGACCAGCACGTTCGCCGCGAAGGACAGCAGGAAGCAGATGGCGAGGTTCCAGTCGCTCCACGTGCGGATGCCGTAGGCGAGGGCGAAGTTGAGCATCGGCAGGGAGAACACCAGCACCGCGCCGGCCACCGTGAAGGCGCCGCCGCTCGTCGCGCCGCGCTTGACGTCCTGCTTGAGCTGAGCCTTGGCCAGGGCGATCTCGTCGTGTACGAGCGCCGACAGCTCGGTGGTCGCGGAGGCGAACAACTGGCCGATGCTGCGTTCGGCGCCGACCGGGCTGCCGTCGGGTGCGCTCATCGCGGTCTCCCTCTTCCGTCTGGGTATGTGCCGTGTCTTTTGTACCGTCCCGTCAGATCATGCCGGACGGGGGTTCTCCTCGCCTGCCCCGCCCGCCACTTCGGCAAGCCGCGCGGCGGCCTTCTCCTCGGCGAGCCGGCGGTGCTCGGCCGCCTTGCGCTCGTGGATCTCGGCCATCCGCAGGTGGTAGTCCGGTTCGTCCTGCTCGTAGATGTCCGGGATGCCGTCCTGGTCCTCGTCGCGTTCCTCGGCCTCCCACAGGCGCCGGTACTTGTTGTTGCGGATCTTCAGCAGGATCGTGGCCAGGATCGCCGCGATCAGTGAGCCCAGCAGGACGGCTGCCTTGATCTCGCCCATCAGGGCCGGGTCCTCCTCGAACGCCAGCTCGCCGATGAGCAGGGAGACGGTGAACCCGATCCCGGCCAGCGAGGCGACCGCGAACACGTCCGCCCACTGGAGCTCCTCGCTGAGGGTCGCCCGCGTGAAGCGCGCGGTCAGCCAGGTCCCGCCGAAGACGCCGAGCGTCTTGCCGACCACCAGGCCCAGGACCACGCCGAGCGGCTCCGGCGTGGTGAACACGTCCGCCAGCGCCTCGGCCGACACCGGCACCCCCGCGCTGAACAGCGCGAACAGCGGCACGGCGAGACCCGCCGACAGCGGCCGTACGAGGTGCTCGATCCGCTCGCCGGGAGAGCGCTCCTCCCCTTCGCGGGTGGAGCAGCGCAGCATCAGGCCCATGGCGACACCGGCGATGGTGGCGTGGACGCCGCTGTTGTACATCAGCCCCCAGACGACCAGGGCGAGCGGCACGTAGACGTACCAGCCGCGCACGCCCGCCCGCAGCAGCAGCCAGAAGACGGCGAGGCCGACGAACGCGCCGCCGAGCGCGAGGAAGTCGATCTGCTCGGTGAAGAACACCGCGATGATCAGGATGGCGAACAGGTCGTCGACCACCGCGAGCGTGAGCAGGAAGGCGCGCAGGGCGCTGGGCAGCGAGGTGCCGATGACCGCGAGCACCGCGAGCGCGAAGGCGATGTCGGTGGCCGTGGGCACGGCCCAGCCGTCGAGGGAGCCGCCGCCGACGGTGTTGGTCAGCACGTAGACCAGCGCGGGCACCGCCATTCCGCACAGCGCCGCCACGACCGGCAGGACGGCGGCCCGCGGATCGCGCAGATCCCCGGCGACGAGCTCGCGCTTGAGCTCGATACCGGCGACGAAGAAGAAGATCGCGAGAAGTCCGTCGGCGGCCCAGTGCGCGACGGAGAGGTTCAGGCCGAGGGCCTCGGGGCCGATGTGGTGGTGCGCGACGCTCTCGTAGCTGTCGTGCAGCGCGGGGACGTTCGCCCAGATCAGGGCGGCTGTCGCGGCGAGCAGCAGCAGCACGCCGCCGACGGTCTCGGTGCGCAGCGCGTCCGCGACGTAGTTCCGCTCGGGAAGGGACAGCCGGCCGAGGAACTTGCGGGTTGCGGTGGTGCGGGGCGCGGCCACGTGGAGGACCTCCGGTCGGTGGGCATGACGGAACGCATGCCGACCAGACTTCCCGGCGCACCTGTTGTGCCGAGGTTACCCAAGGTGCGCAAGGGCTGTCCGATGATCCTCACGCTAAACGCAAAAGGGGCACCCGGCGCGGGGTGCGCCGGGTGCCCCTTCGGAGCCGGGACTCAGTCCTCGCTGGGTGCGGCGGGGAGTTTGGCCTGGATGAGGTCCATGACGGTGGAGTCGGTGAGGGTGGTGACGTCTCCGAGCTGGCGGTTCTCGGCGACGTCGCGCAGGAGGCGGCGCATGATCTTGCCGGAGCGGGTCTTGGGCAGTTCGCCGACCGGGAGGATCCGCTTGGGCTTGGCGATCGGGCCCAGGGTGGTGCCGACGTGGTTGCGCAGCGCGTCGACGAGGCCCTCGTCGTCGGCGTTGGCGGTGCCGCGCAGGATGACGAAGGCGACGATCGCCTGTCCGGTGGTGTCGTCGGCGGCGCCGACGACGGCGGCCTCGGCGACGGAGGGGTGGGAGACGAGCGCGGACTCGACCTCGGTGGTGGAGATGTTGTGCCCGGACACGAGCATGACGTCGTCGACGCGGCCGAGGAGCCAGATGTCGCCGTCGTCGTCCTTCTTCGCGCCGTCGCCGGCGAAGTATTTGCCCTCGAAGCGGGACCAGTAGGTGTCGAGGAAGCGCTGGTCGTCGCCCCAGATGGTGCGCAGCATCGACGGCCAGGGCTCGGTCAGGACGAGGTAGCCGCCGCCTCCGTCCGGTACCTCGTTGGCCTCGTCGTCGACGACGGTGGCGCTGATGCCGGGCAGCGGGGTCTGGGCGGAGCCGGGCTTGGTGTCGGTGACTCCGGGCAGCGGGGAGATCATCATCGCGCCGGTCTCGGTCTGCCACCAGGTGTCCACGATGGGGGTGGCGTCGGCGCCGATGTGCTTGCGGTACCAGATCCACGCCTCGGGGTTGATCGGCTCGCCCACCGAGCCCAGCACCCGCAGGGAGGAGAGGTCGAACTTGGCGGGGATGTCGTCGCCCCACTTCATGAAGGTGCGGATCGCGGTGGGCGCGGTGTAGAGGATGGTGACGCCGTACTTCTGCACGATCTCCCAGAACCGGCCCTGGTGCGGGGTGTCCGGGGTGCCTTCGTACATGACCTGGGTGGCGCCGTTGGCGAGGGGCCCGTAGACGATGTAGGAGTGGCCGGTGACCCAGCCGACGTCGGCGGTGCACCAGTAGACGTCGGTCTCGGGCTTGAGGTCGAAGACGGCGTGGTGGGTGTATGCGGTCTGGGTGAGGTAGCCGCCGGAGGTGTGCAGGATGCCCTTGGGCTTGCCGGTGGTGCCGGAGGTGTAGAGGATGAACAGCGGCTGCTCGGCGGCGAACGCCTCGGCCGTGTGCTCGGCGGACTGGCGCTCCACGATGTCGTGCCACCACACGTCGCGGCCCTCGTCCCAGGCGACCTCCTGGCCGGTGCGGCGGACGACGAGGACGTGCTCGACGCCGGCGGCCTTGGTGACGGCCTCGTCGACGGCGGGCTTGAGCGCGGAGGGCTTGCCCCGGCGGTAGCCGCCGTCGGAGGTGATGACGACCTTGGCGTCGGCGTCCTGGATGCGGGTGGCGAGGGCGTCCGCGGAGAACCCGCCGAACACGACGGAGTGCGCGGCGCCGATGCGGGCGCAGGCCAGCATCGCTACGGCCGTCTCGGGGATCATCGGCATGTAGACGGCGACCCGGTCGCCCTTGGTGACGCCGAGTTCCAGCAGGGCGTTCGCGGCCCTGGACACCTCGTCCTTGAGCTCGGCGTAGGTGACGGCGCGGCTGTCGCCGGGCTCGCCCTCGAAGTGGATGGCGACGCGGTCGCCGTGGCCGGCCTCGACATGCCGGTCGACGCAGTTGTAGGCGACGTTCAGCTCGCCGTCCTGGAACCACTTCGCGAACGGCGGGTTGGACCAGTCGAGGGTCTCCGTCGGTTCCTTGGCCCAGGTCAGGCGCCGGGCCTGCGCGGCCCAGAAACCGAGCCTGTCAGCCTTGGCCTGCTCATACGCCTCCGCGGTGACGTTGGCGTTCGCGGCCAGGTCGGCGGGCGGCGCGAACCTGCGCTCCTCTTTCAGCAGGTTGGCCAGGCTTTCATTGCTCACGACATCTCCCTTTCCCAGGGTGTCCGTTGTGTCCCAGGCCACAGCTCATCAGACCCAGGGGCCCGATGACAAGGGTCGTCCGAAAATTGGTGTAGACCTTTTGAGGTCCGAGTGCCGGTCTCCGCCGGTCTCCTCCAGCCCGCTGCGCCGATCCCCGTGACCGGGGCGTACGACGATTCCCACGGACGGCCGTGCCGCGGGGTTCATGCGTGTAACGGCACTCACATACGGGGGGCGGCCTCCGTACACGGCCGGACCTACGGGGGATCGGGCCGCCGACGTGGCCGGGCCGTCCGGGATCGCGCCGTCCGGGATCGGGCGGCCGACGTGCCCAGGCCGGGGGCGTGCGGGTCGGCCGTCCCGGCCCGGGCGGGTGCGCCGCCCCGGCCCCGGCTGGTGCGCCGCCCCGGCCCGGCGCACCCTCCTCACACCGGGCTGCGTACCTCCCCCGCCCCCGCCACATGGTCGAACAGCTCCGCTCCCGCCCCGCCGGTGAGCAGATAGGCCTGGGCCTCACCCACGTGGAAGTACACGCCATGCAGCTCCAGCGCGCCCCGCCGCAGCGCCCGGGTCACCGACTCGTGGGCCAGCAGATGCTCCAGCTGCTGCACGACATTGGTCAGGCACAACTGCTCGACCGCGTCCGCCGGACGCCGCCCGGCGAGCCGGGCCCCGGGTCGGCTGTCGTCCGCCATCCGCTCCAGGCTGGGCAGGCCGTGCCGCAGCCAGCGTTTCAGCGGTGTCCGCGCGCCCCCGGGCTCGGAGTTGAGCAGGGCCTGCATCGCCCCGCACCCCGAGTGCCCGCACACCGTGATGGACCGCACCTCCAGCACGTCGACCGCGTACTCGATCGCCGCCGCGACCGAGTCGTCCCCGCTCTCCGCACCGGGCAGCGGCACGAGGTTGCCCACGTTGCGCACCACGAACAGGTCCCCCGGACCACTGGAGGTGATCATCGAGGTCACCACGCGCGAGTCGGCGCACGTCAGGAACAGCTGCGACGGGCGCTGCCCCTCCCGCGCCAGCCGCGCCAGCTCGCCCCGCACCAGGGGAGCGGTGTTGCGCTGGAACGCGCTGATACCGCGCACCAGTTGATCCTCGCCCGGCTCCCGGTCGTCGGGCTGGAGCCCGGGCGGGCCGCCGTGCCCCGGTGTGATGCCGGGCGGAGGGGGAGCGCCGTCGGGAGTGAGGGCTCCAGCGGGTGCCGGGGGCCCTGCGGGCAGGGAGGAGCTTCCGGGCAGGCGGGAGTCTCCGGGGCGCGGGGTGTCTCCGGCCGCGGGCGCGCCTTCGGGCAGGAGGGGGCGCTCCGGCGCGGTGGCCTCGTCGGGCAGGGCCGTCCTGCGCGGCGAGTGCGTTCCCCCGAGTGCGGGTGTCCCGTTCGGTGAGCGTGTCCCACTCGGCGAAGTCACCCCATCCGGAGAGGGCGTCCCGTCCGGCGAGGGCGTCCCGCCGCACGAAGGCACCCCGTCGGGCGAGGGCTTCCCGCTCGACGAAAGCGCTCCACCCGGCGAGGGCTCTCCTCCGCTCAGCGAGGGCATCCCGCTGGATGCGGGAGCCTCACGGCGCGTGCCTGGGCCTCCACTGCCGAGGACCGCGGCACCGCTCTCGGGACCCGTGCACTGGTGGTTGCGCCAGGGTGTCCAGGGGCGGCACCGGCAGTGGGAGGTGTCGGCCGGGGTGTCCCCGATCCCCGCGCCCAGTCTCTCGCGGAGGTCGGCGAGATCCGAGGGCTCGGCGATGCGGACTCCGGCACGGCGTCCGGTCAGCTCGACCGTGCCTCCCTGGGCGGTGTGGGTGCTCTGCCAGTCGTGCAGCGTCTCGTAGGCCGCGTGGTCCATGAACGAACCGTCCAACTCCACGACGACCTGGGCGCCTTGGGGTACAAGATGCAGGGCACGACTGAGTCTGGGCACCGCCAGGAACGTCAACTGGCCTCTTACGTGTACGTGATGGACTCCCTCCTTCTCGTCGTGCGTGATGCGGGTGCGGGCGAGGCGGTTCATGGCGACGGCGACGGCCACGGCGATGCCGAGCGCCACGCCTTCCAGTACCCCGAACAGCACCACGCCGGTGATGGTGACGGCGTAGACCAGTGCTTCTCGGTGGCGGGTCACCGTGCGGATGTGGTGCAGGGACACCATCTGGATGCCGACGGCCATCACCAGGGCGGCGAGCGAGGCGAGCGGGATGAGTTCCAGGATCGGGACCATCAGCAGCGCGGCGACTACTACGAGAACGCCGTGCAGCATCGTGGAGTTCCGGCTGATCGCACCAGCGTGCACATTCGCGGAACTTCGTACGGCGACACCCGCCACGGGCAGGCCGCCGAGGGCTCCGGAGACGATGTTGGCGGCGCCCTGGCCCAGCAGCTCGCGGTCGAGGTCGGAGCGGGTGGGGCGGAGCGGGGCGCGGGGCGCGGAGTTGCCGGGGGCGGCCGTACCGGGGGCGGCCGTACCGGGCGGGGACGCGCCGGGTGGGGTCGCGCCGGGCTCGGCCCCCGGCTTCGCGGCGGCGGCCTGCTGGGAGGCGACCAGCTTGTCCACGGCGACCGCGCCGAGCAGCGACTGCACGCTGCAGACCAGGGTGATGGTGAGCACGGCGGCGGCGATCCCGGTCACCGGCCCGTCGGGCAGACCCACCAGGGAGTGACTGCTCCAGGACGGCAGCCCCACCTTCGGCAGGCTGAGCGCGGTGAGCGAGGCGGTCACGGTGGCCGCGGCGACGGCTAGGAGCGGGGCCGGGACGATCCGCAGCAGCTGGCCCGCCCGGCCGGGAAGTCTGGGCCAGAGCAGGAGCAGGGCGAGCGTCAGGATGCTCATCGACACGGCGGCGGGGTGCACACGCGCCAACTGGGCGGGAAGCGCACCGAGGTTGGCGAGCACCGAGCTCTGCGGGGTGCCGCCGAGGACGATGTGCAGCTGGGCGACGGCGATGGTGACGCCGATTCCGGCGAGCATGCCGTGGACGATCGCGGGGCTGACGGCGAGCGCGGTGCGGGCCACGCGCAGTCTGCCGAGGAGCAGTTGGGTGACTCCGGCGAGGACGGTGATCGCGCAGGTGGTGCGCCAGCCGTACCGGTGGATGAGGTCGGCGGTGACGACCGTCAGTCCGGCGGCAGGCCCGCTGACCTGGAGCGGGGAGCCGCCGATCAGCCCGGCGACCACGCCGCCCACGGCGGCGGCGACGAGGCCGGCCTGCAGTGGGGCGTCGGTGGCCAGGGCGATACCGAGCGAGAGGGGCAGGGCGATCAGGAAGACCGCGATCGAGGCGGACACGTCGGCGCCCGCGAGGCGCGGTCGGCGGCGGGGCGGTTCCGCCGGAGGGCTGTGCGGCCGGTGGCTGCGTCCGGTGCGGGGGGAGCCGGCGGACGCGGACCTGCTGGCGGGCGCGGGGCCGAGGGGCTGGGGGTGGGTGGCGGACTGGGAGTGCGTGGGGACGCTGGCGGACATGTTCCCGTCTCCTCCGGGGCGGCGCGGTCGCGGAACAGGTGGTCCCCGCCGGGGCGGCGGGGTCGGGTCGCGGCCGTGGGTCACGGCGTGCAGTGGCGGGATGAATCAACGCTCGGTAAACAGATCGTAATTCAGAGTAAAGGGCCCGCCTGAATTTTCGACGCAAATGGGTCAATACGCCACTCCGATGAGTGAAGCCTTCTTTTGATCGGCTTGTCGTACTTATTCCCTCTCGGTCCCGTGCGAGGTTTGCGGCGCTGTCGGCTCGCCCGGCACATCACCTCGCACACGCCGTCATCAGCGTTGGCCTGAGAGAAGGAAGAAGGTGGGCGGAGATGGCCGCCACCCAGAGGATCGCCGCGGGCGCTGTGGCCGTCGCGGCCTGTGCCGCGTCGCTGGCCGGTTGCACGACGGGCGCCCCCGTTTCGGAGCAGGGAGTGTCGGGCCCGCAGAAGGCGAAGCCGGCGGCCCCGGCGCCCAAGAGCGTGACCCGCCTCATCGGCGACGGCTCCACCGCGTACACCGGGGCCCAGCCGCATCTGCCGAGGCCCGAGCGGCTGAAGCCCGGTCAGAAGCCGCCGCAGTTCGTGGTGTTCTCCTGGGACGGTGCGGGCGAGGACAGCCAGAAACTGTTCTCCCACTTCCGCAAGGTCGCCAAGGACAACAACGCGACCATGACCTACTTCCTCAGCGGTGTGTACCTGCTGCCCGAGGAGAAGCGCGACCTCTACCGGCCCCCGCAGCACTCCCCGGGCCGCTCGGACATCGGGTTCAACGACCAGCAGGGCATCGCCGACACCGTGAAGCAGCTGCGCCTCGCGTGGATGGAGGGCAACGAGGTCGGCACCCACTTCAACGGCCACTTCTGCGGCAAGGGCGGTGGCGTCGGCGAGTGGTCGGTCGAGGAGTGGAAGGACGAGATCGCCCAGGCCAAGGGCTTCGTGAAGTCCTGGAAGTCCAACACCGGGATGACCGAGGCGGCCCCGCTGCCCTTCGACTACGACAAGGAGCTCATCGGCGCCCGCACGCCCTGCCTGGAAGGACAGAGCAACTTCCGCAAGGCCGCCCGCGAACTGGGCTTCCGCTATGACACCAGCGGCGTCAACAACCAGGTCTGGCCCGGCAAGAAGGAAGGGGTGTGGGACCTGTCCATGCAGCTAGTGCCCTTCCCCGGCCGCACCTTCGAGCAGCTCACCATGGACTACAACTTCATGGTCAACCAGTCGGGCACCAAGACCCAGGGCGACCCGGCCAAGTTCACGTTCTGGGGCGACCAGATGCGCGACGGCCTGCTCGCCGGCTTCCAGCGCGCCTACGACGGCAACCGCGCGCCCCTGATCATCGGCAACCACTTCGAGTCCTGGAACGGCGGCACCTACATGCGGGCCATCCAGGAGGTCATCGAGCGGGTGTGCACCAAGTCCGAGGTGCGGTGCGTCTCCTTCCGGCAGCTCGCCGACTGGCTGGACGCCCAGGACCCGGACACCCTGGCCAAGCTGCGCACGCTGAACGTCGGCGAGGCTCCCCGGCAGGGCTGGGAGTCCTTCCTGGCGGCCGCCCCGGCCCCGGCCCCGAAGGGCGTGCCGGGAGCACCCGCCGCGCGGCAGTAGGAACATCCGCCGCGCGACCGCGGGCGGCGGACGCGGTGTCCCGGGGAGCGGTGTCCGGGGAGAGGGCGCCCGCCCGACGGCGGACCCGGTGTCTGACGGACCCGGTGTCTGACGGACCCGGTGTCTGACGGACCCGGTGCCTGACGGACCCGAGGCCTGACGGACGCGAGGTCCGACGGACGCGAGGCCTGAACGACCCGAGGCCTGACGGGCCCGGTGCCCGGCGGGAGCGTCACGCAGGCTGTGTGACGCTCCCGCTCAGGACGCTCTCGCTCAGCACGAAACCGGGGTCGACCTGAGCCGCCAGGTCGGCCCCGGTGCGCTCGTTGCCCCATGTCTGGGCGTTCTTCAGATGGAAGTGGACCATCTGGCGCGTGTAGCGCTCCCAGTCACGCCCCTCGTACGTCGCGTCGGCCGCGGTCCGCAATGCCTGCAGGGCACGGGCGTTGACGTCCTCCAGGAGTTCGAACCGGGGCGGCCGGCCCTTCTCCATGGCGCGCACCCAGTCGGAGTGCCCCACCGTGACGAGCAGGTCGTCGCCGACCTCGTCGCGCAGGAAGTCGAGGTCGTCCTGGCCCTGCACCTTGTTGCCGACGACCCTGAGCTCGACGCCGAAGTCGCGGGCGTACTCCTTGTACTGGCGATAGACGGAGACCCCTTTCCGGGTCGGCTCGGCGACGAGGAACGTGATGTCGAAGCGGGTGAACATGCCGGAGGCGAAGGAGTCGGAGCCCGCCGTCATGTCGACGACCACGTACTCACCGGGCCCGTCGACCAGGTGGTTCAGGCACAGCTCCACCGCTCCGGTCTTGGAGTGGTAGCAGGCGACCCCCAGGTCGGCGTCGGTGAAGGGGCCGGTGACCATCAAACGGGCGGCGCCGCCGTCGAGTTCCACCGGCCGGGCGCAGGCGTCGTAGACCGGGTTGTCCTCGCGGATCCGCAGCAGACGTGAGCCCTCGCCGGGCGGAGTGGTCTTGATCATCGTCCGGGCGGAGACGATGCGCGGGTTGGCGCCGCGCAGGTAGTCCTTGATCAGCGGCAGCCGGTCGCCCATCGCGGGCAGGGCGGCGGCCGCCGCGTCGTCGAGGCCCAGCGCTGCGCCCAGGTGCTGGTTGATGTCCGCGTCGACCGCGACGACCGGCGCTCCGGTGGCCACCAGATGGCGGATGAACAGGGAGGACAGGGTGGTCTTCCCGCTGCCGCCCTTCCCGACGAAAGCAATTTTCATGTTCATAAAGCGTAGTGGCGCGGGGTGCTGCCCGACGGGCCGGACGTGAAGAAGACCACTCCTTCGTGGGGCGTGGGCGCCGGTTGCGTACTGTCGTACCCATGAGTACGACAGGCGCGACCGCCGATCCGCTCGCGGCCCTGGGCGCACTGCCCGGCGTCGCCGACTCCGTCGAATCCGTGCGCAAGGCCGTGGACCGGGTCTACGGGCACCGCGTCATGCGCCGCCGCAGCAACGAGATCACCTCCGAGGCGGCGCTGCGCGGCGCCCGGGGTTCGGCGGCGCTGTCCGGCGCGGACTGGGCTCTGGAGGAGGTGCGCCGGCGCACCGACTTCAGCGGTGACGACGAGGCGCGTCTGATGGGCGGTGCGCTGCGGCTGACCGCGGAGGCGGGCCAGCTGCTGTCCATCTGGCGGCAGTCGCCGCTGCGGGTGCTGGCCAGGCTGCACCTGGTGGCTGCCGCGGACGACACCGAGCGCTCGGGGCGCCCGCGCCTGGCGGGCGAGCCCGTCGACGAACCGCTGGTGGAGCTGCCGCTGCCGGACGCGGACGAGGTCTCCGCGCGACTGGAGGGCCTGTCCGGGCTGATCGTGGCGGGCAGCTCGGCTCCGGCGCTGGTCAGCGCGGCCGTCGTGCACGGTGAGCTGATGGCGCTGCGCCCGTTCGTCTCGCACAACGGCCTCGTCGCGCGCGCGGCCGAGCGGATCGTCCTGGTCGGCAGCGGCCTCGACCCCAAGTCCGTCTGCCCTGCCGAGGTCGGCCACGCCGAACTGGGCCCAGCGGCCTATCTGACGGCGCTGGACGGCTATGTCTCCGGCACGGCCGAGGGAATGGCCGCCTGGATCGCGCACTGCGGCAGGGCGATCGAGCTGGGCGCGCGCGAGTCGACGGCGGTGTGCGAGGCGCTCCAGCGCGGCGCGGCGTAGGCCGTCGTCCCTGTCGAAGGGCCTGTCACGGGGGCTGCCGCAGGGCCTGTCACTTGGGCTGAAAAGAGTTGCGGCGGTACGAGTCCTCGTACCGCCGCTGGCATGTTCACCCGGTTACCAAGCGTCCTCGATATGTTGCCCATCAGGCCGGGGTCTTTGCCCGTCACCTGGTGCGGCTGGCCCGTAATCGACGGGTCGACGTCGCGTGGGTGCCCGATGTTCATGCGCGGTCCGTGGGGCCAGATGCGTAGTGAAGGTGATCCTCGCGGATGTCCTTGGTCTCGCGGGCCGTTGACTCCTTTGTACTCCAGGTCGGGAGCAAGCGGTAGTCCTGGCCATACTTCTTTACTTTTAGGTTCAAACAGAACATTTACCGGCCGCGGTCTCGTGGAACGTCCGGTGCGGGCAACGCCCGCCGCAGGTCAGGCCGTTGTCGCGCGGCGCCGGCTGGCGTACCAGACGAGCCCCGCGGTGGCCGCCGCGGCGCCGATCGCGGCGGCGGCGACGAGCGCCGGGCGCGGCGGTACGGAGAAGGCGGGCAGCCGCTGCTTGAGCCGCACGGGCCGGTGGAAGTCGAGAACCGGCCATCCGCGCGCGATCGCCTCGCGGCGCAGTGCGCGGTCCGGGTTCACGGCGTGCGGACGGCCCACGGTCTGCAGCATCGGCAGGTCGGTCGCCGAGTCGCTGTAGGCGTAACACCTCGAAAGGTCGTACCCCTCCGACTCCGCCAGCTCCCTGATCGCCTCCGCCTTGGTGGGACCGTATGCGTAGTACTCCACCTCCCCGGTGAAGCAGCCGTCGTCCCCGACGACCATCCGGGTGGCGACGACGCGGTCCGCGCCGAGCAGCTCGCCGATGGGCTCGACGACCTCCGCGCCCGAAGTGGAGACGATCACCACGTCCCGCCCGGCGGTGTGGTGCTCCTCGATGAGCGAGGCGGCCTCGTCGTAGATGATCGGGTCCACGATGTCGTGCAGCGTCTCGGCGACGATCTCCTTGACCTGCTGGACGTTCCAGCCGCGCACCATCTGGGAGAGGTAGTCGCGGGTGCGTTCCATCTGATCGTGGTCCATGCCGCCCACGAGGAAGACGAACTGTGCGTATGCGGTACGCAAGGCGGCCCGGCGGTTGATCAGACCGCCTTGGTAGAACGACTTGCTGAACGTGAGTGTGCTCGACTTCGCAATGACCGTCTTGTCCAGGTCAAAGAAGGCGGCTGTGCGGGGCATCGAGTGGTTTTCCACGACCCTGAGCATAGGCGCAGCCCATTCGGCGTAAGGTGGGGCGTGTGGGTTTGCCTGAGAAGGCTCTCGGGTACACCATGGAAGTCACGGATCGTTCGCGACCGTGCTAACCCGGTCCGGCTCCTCCCCCCCCGAGTCGGCCGTGGGGACGACCCCCGCTCTCCCCCCCGGCGGGGGTCGTCGCATGTCCGGGTGGGTTTTCTTCTTCTTCGCGCGGCACTGAGCCGCTTCGGGGCGGCTGAGGCCGCCCCTTCGTCATGCCCACACTTCGTCACCCAGAGTAGCCGTCGGACTCCTCTCCGGGAGTCGTACAGGAGAGGGTCCAGCGTCACCGGTATGGGTGACGGCGATATTCACAACCGCCCGGCCGTCCACAGTAATTGACCAAGATCCACACCATTTCCGGGATCGCTGCACCGTGATTCCAACGCGCTCCGAACGCGACGAGTTCGTGACCACTTCTCGTTTGTCGGGCGCGTTTGGCCGGTTTCTGTCGGCCGCTCAAATGGAGGCCGGTCTCCCGGTTCTTCACACGGATGGGAAACGCGGGGCCGAAGAGGCCGCGCGGGACACGCAGCGAAGGGGGAAGTCGCGCCATGGCCGACGTCATCACTCATGAACCATCGCCCGCGGCCGGGGGCCGGCAGGGCAGACCGCTCATCGTCACCGAGGACGCCGGGCTTCTGGACGATCTGCTGCGGCTGTGCGCCGCCGCGGGCGCCACGCCCGAGGTCCATCCCGCCGTGCCCGCCCGCCGGGGTGGCTGGGAGGCCGCACCGCTCGTGCTGGTCGGCGACGACGCCGCCCGCCGGGTGCGCGGGGCCGCCCGCAGGCGAGGAGTCGTGCTGGTGGGCCGTGACCAGGACGACTCCGGGGTCTGGCGGCGGGCCGTGGAGATCGGCGCCGACCACGTCCTGATGCTCCCCGACGGCGAACAGTGGCTCGTCGACCGCATCGCCGATGTCGCCGAAGGCGTCGGCCGGCCCGCGCTCACCGTCGGCGTGATCGGCGGCCGCGGCGGCGCCGGAGCCTCCACGCTCGCGTGCGCCCTCGCCGTCACCTCCGCGCGCGACGGGGTACGGACCCTGCTCGTGGACGCCGACCCGCTCGGCGGCGGACTCGACGTGCTGCTCGGCGGCGAGACCACCGCCGGGCTGCGCTGGCCCGCGTTCGCCGGATCGCATGGGCGGGTCGGCAGCGGGGCCCTGGAGGAGTCGCTGCCCGAGCTGCACTCCCTGCGGGTGCTCAGCTGGGACCGCGGCGACCGCGTCGCCGTCCCGCCGCAGGCCGTGCGCGCGGTGCTCGCCGCAGCCCGGCGCCGGGGCGGCACGGTCGTCGTCGACCTGCCCCGCCGCTTCGACGAGAGCGTCGCCGAAGCCCTGTCCCAGCTCGATGTCGGCGTCCTCGTCGTCCCCGCCGAACTGCGTGCCGTCGCCGCGGCGGGCCGTGTGGCCGCCGCGTTCGGGATGGTCCTGCGCGATCTGCGGGTCGCGGTCCGAGGCCCCTACGCACCCGGCCTCGACGAGCGGGAGGTCGCGCGCCTGCTCGGGCTGCCGCTGATCGGGGAGGTCCCGGTCGAGTCCGCTCTGCTGCGGCCGCACGGCCGGAAATCCCCGCCGGGCGCGGGCGGGCGCGGACCGCTGGCCCGCTTCTGCAGGGAGTTCTGGGAGCGGGCGCTGATCGAGGCGGGTGCGGCATGAACGCGGTGTCCGGACTCGGGCCGCCCGCTGCGAGGCGGGGCGCTGCCTACGGCGGTGCCGGGGAGCGGGCCGTGCCGCCGGGGAGCGCGGGGCGGCCCGGTGCGAGCGGCGACGGAACGGGTGTCGCGGTGCTGCCGGGCTTACGGCGGCAGGGTGAGGGTGGCGGGCTGACGCCCGAACTGCTGGAGGGAGTGCGGCGGCGGCTGGCCGAGAGCGGGGCGGAGCCGACGCCCGCCCGGGTCGCCCAGGCTCTGCGGGAGCAGGGGCGGGTGCTCGGGGACGCCGAAGTGCTGGGAGCGGCCGAGCAGTTGCGGTCCGAGCTGATCGGGAGCGGGCCGCTGGAGCCGCTGCTCGCCGATCCCTCGGTGACCGACGTGCTGGTGTCGGCTCCCGACCGGGTCTGGGTCGACCGCGGCGGTGGCCTGGAACTGACCCGGGTCGCCTTCGCCGACGCCGCGGCGGTACGGCGGCTCGCGCAACGGCTGGCCGCGGTGGCCGGGCGGCGTCTCGACGATGCCCGGCCCTGGGCCGACGCGCGGCTGCCCGACGGCACCCGGCTGCACGCCGTACTGCCCCCCGTCGCCGTCGGCTGCACCTGCCTGGCCCTGCGCGTGGTGCGGCCGCGGGCGTTCACGCTCGACGAGCTCATGGCGGCGGGCACGGTGCCGCCGGGCGGGGACCGCGTACTGCGGGCCCTGCTGCGGGAGCGGCTGTCCTTCCTGATCAGCGGAGGCACCGGCAGCGGCAAGACGACCCTGCTCAGCGCCTTGCTCGGGCTCGTCGGGCCGGGCGAGCGGATCGTGCTGGCCGAGGACTCGGCGGAGCTGCGGCCCGACCATCCGCACGTCGTACGCCTGGAGACCAGACCCGCCAACCAGGAGGGCGCCGGCCTCGTCACCCTCGAGGACCTGGTCCGCCAGGCCCTGCGGATGCGGCCGGACCGACTGGTCGTGGGCGAGGTGCGCGGCCCCGAAGTGGTGCACCTGCTCGCGGCGTTGAACACCGGCCACGACGGCGGAGGCACGGTGCACGCGAACACGGCGGCCGACGTCCCCGCCCGGCTGGAGGCCCTCGGTACGGCCGCCGGGCTCGACCGGGCCGCACTGCACAGCCAGTTGGCCGCCGCCCTGTCGGTGGTGCTGCACCTGGCGCGCGACCGGGCCGGGCGGCGCCGGATCGCCGAGGTCCATGTGCTGGAGCGGGACGCGGCCGGGCTGGTGCGGACGGTGCCCGCGCTGCGGTGGGGCGCTCGGGCGTTCGTGCACGAGCGGGGGTGGGAGCGGCTGCGGGAGCTGCTCCGGGACGACTGCGGCGCCGTGGAGGCCGGTGGGTCGCCGCCGGTGGACGGAAGGGGTGAGGGCGCGTGAGCGTGATGAGCGAGATGGGGATCGCGGTGGCCCTGGTGGGTGTGGCCGTGGCCGCCTGGCTGGCCGCTGAGCGGCAGTCCGGCTCCCGGCGCGCGCGGTTGCTGCTGGCGGGCGGTGGAGCGGTGGGCACGGGGCCGCCGCCCAGGTGGCCGTGGCCGGGCGGCTGCCTGCGGCGCGTGCGGGAGCAGGTGCGGCCCGAGTGGTGGTCGCCCGCCGTGGGCCTGGCGCTGGCCGTGCTGGGTGCCTCGGTGCTGCCGGCCGTCGCGGGAGCTGCCGGGCTGCCGGTGCTGCGGAGGGTGCGGCTGGCCAGGGAGGCCGGGCTGGCACGGGAACGCCGGGGCGACGCGGTCATCGCCCTGTGCGGGGTGCTCGCCGGAGAGGTGCGGGCCGGACGGCAGCCGGGCGAGGCGCTGCTGCGGGCCGCGCAGGAGTCCGGCGGCCTCGGTGAGGCGCAGCCCGCGGTGCTGGCGGCGGCCCGGTTCGGCGGGGACGTGCCCGGGGCGCTCGCGACGGCGGCCCGGCGTCCAGGGGCGGAAGGGTTGCTGGGACTGGCCGCGTGCTGGCGGGTGGCCGTGGACCAGGGGGCGGGCCTGGCCGCCGGACTCGACCGGCTCGAAGGGGCGTTGCGGGCGCAGCGCGACCAGCGGGCCGATCTGCGGGCCCAGTTGGCGGGCGCCCGCTCCACCGCGGTGATGCTCGCCGGGCTGCCGGCCCTCGGCCTGCTGCTCGGCACCGCCCTCGGTGCGGACCCGCTGCGGGTGCTGCTGCACACCGGGGCCGGGCTGGGCTGTCTGCTGGCCGGCGTGCTGCTGGAGGGCGTCGGCCTGTGGTGGGCGCTGCGGATCGTCCGGGGAGCGGAGGCGGCATGAGCCAGGAGGTTGTCCACAGGCTGTGGGTGGTTCTGGTGACGGGCGCCGCCGTGGTCTGTGTGGCCCACCGGCTGGCCGCGCTGCGGCGCGAGCGCCAGGTCCGGCGACGGCTGGCCGCGCTGCTCGCAGTGGAGGCGGCGGGCCGCGGATCGCCCCCACGCGTCCTCCCCGCACTGCGGACCTGGTCGGCACCGGTCGGCGTGGTGTGCGCCGGGTGGGTGCTGGTCGGCGGGTTCACCGGGGCCCTGGCCGGTCTGGCCGGGGCGGGAGCCCTGTGGCGGTGGCGGCGCGGCCGTGCGGCCGCGGAGGGCACCGCACGGGCGCTCGATGCCGTGCGAGCGGCCCAGGGCGCCCGTCAACTCCCCCTCGCAGCGGATCTGCTGGCCGCCTGCATCGCCGCCGGAGCCGGTCCGGTCGTGGCCGCACAGGCGGTCGGGGAGGCGCTGGGCGGTTCCGTCGGAGAGGCGCTCGCGCGAGGGGCCGCCGAGGTGCGACTCGGTGGTGAGCCGGCCGGGGCCTGGCGCGGACTCGCCGCGGTGCCGGGCGCGCAGGGCCTCGCGCGGCTGCTGGAGCGCGCCGACGTCTCGGGGCTTCCGGCGGCCGGGCCCGTCTCCCGGCTCGCGGCGGACGCCCGCGCCGACTGGACCCGCACCGCGACGGCCCGTGCGAGACGCGCGGCCGTCCTGGTCACGGCGCCCGTGGGGCTGTGCTTCCTGCCCGCGTTCATCGCTGTCGGCGTGCTGCCCGTGGTGATCGGGCTGGCCGGCGAGGTGCTGGGAGGGGGCGGTTGACGGCGGGTTGCGGAGGTCGGCCGGGGGCTGCGGCGCGGAACGGGGGTGGTGGATCGGGGCGGTAGCGGAGGGGCGGTGACGGGTCCGCGGGTGCGGCGGCGGACGGAGGTGGTGGAGGGGAAGTGGTGGACGGGAGGTGGTGGACGGAGACACCAGGTCGGAGCCGGCGAGTCGGAGCCGGTGGCAGTCGAAGAGAAGCGAACGGAACGAGAAATCACGGAGGTTGAGATGTGCGGATTGGTGCGGGCGCGGCTGGGTGCTCTGGTGTGCGGGATGCGCGGCTGGTGCCGGTCGCGGCGACGGGACGCGGGGATGGTGACCTCGGAGTACGCCCTCGGCATCGTCGCGGCGGCCGCGTTCGCGGTGGTGCTCTACAAGGTCGTCACCAGCGGGCAGGTCAGCGCCGAACTTCAGGCGATCGTGAAGCGGGCCCTCGATGCGGGGAAATGAGCGGGGGCGGGGCGACCGCGGCTTCGTGACGGCCGAGTCGGCGGTGGTGCTGCCGGTGCTGGTGATGTTCGCGATGGCGCTGGTGTGGGGCCTGCTCGCCGTGGCCGCGCAGATCCAGTGCATGGACGCGGCCAGGACCGGTGCTCGTGCGGCGGCGCGGCAGGACCCCGAGGAGGCCGTCGTGAAGGTGACCCGTGAGGCGGCGCCACCCGGTGCCCGGGTGACCGTGACCCGCGAGGGCGACCTCGTCCGGGTGGCCGTGGTGGCCGAGCCGGCCGCGCTGACCGGCCTGCCCTTCCAGGTGCGGGAGGAAGCTGTGGCCGCGGCGGAGGAGACGGTGGGGGTGGGGTCGTGAGAGGGGCTGCGGGAAGGGGGCGCCGGGTCGTCGCTGCCTTGTCGGCACCCGGACGGCCGTACGGCTCCGACCGGGGTTCGGCCACCGTGTGGAGCGTCGGCGCGATCGCCGTGCTGTGCGTCGTGTTCGGTGTCGTGCTCGCCCTGGGGCAGGCCGTGGTGGTGCGCCAGCATGCCGCGCGCGGTGCCGACATGGCGGCGCTGGCCGCGGCGGACCGTTGGCCGGAGGGCGGTGTGGCGGCCTGCGAGCATGCTGCACGGGTGGCCGGAGCGCAGGGCGTGCGGCTGGTGCGGTGCGTGCTGAGCGGTGAGATCTCGGACGTGACGGCGGCCTTGGCGCGGGGGCCGTTCATGGCGGAGGCCCGTGCACGGGCGGGTCCCGCGGGGACGGACCCCCAGGGGCCGGGGACGGGGCTGGACCCTCCGGGGTTCGACGCGGAGGCGGACCGCGACGGGTTCGGTACGGGGACGGACGGCCAAGGGTTCCGTGGGGGGATGGACCGGCGCGGAATCAGAACGGGCACGGACCTGCGCGGAATCAGTACGGGCCCGGCCGCTCGCAGAATCAGTGCGGGGGCGGACCCTCGCGGAGTCAGTATGGCGGCGCCGGCCCCTCGCGGAATCACTGCGTGGGCGGCCCCTCCGCAGGCGCCCCCCGAAGCAGCTCCGTGAGCAGCCGCACGGCCCCCCGCTTGTGCAACGGGTCGTTGCCGTTGCCGCACTTGGGGGACTGGATGCAGGACGGGCACCCGCTGTCGCACTCGCAGGAGGCGATGGCCTCGCGGGTGGCGGTGAGCCAGGCGCGGGCGGTGTGGAAGGCGCGTTCGGCGAAGCCCGCGCCGCCCGGATGGCCGTCGTAGACGAAGACCGTGGGCAGCAGCGTGTCGGGGTGGAGCGGGACCGACACGCCGCCGATGTCCCAGCGGTCGCAGGTTGCGAAGAGGGGCAGCATGCCGATCGACGCGTGCTCGGCGGCGTGCAGGGCGCCCCCGAGGATCTCCGGGTTGATCCGGGCGGCGTCCAGCTGGTCCTCGGTGACGGTCCACCACACCGCGCGGGTGCGCAGGGTGCGCGGCGGGAGGTCGAGCTTGGTCTCGCCGAGCACCTCACCGGTGATGAGGCGGCGGCGCAGGAAGGAGACGACCTGGTTGGTGACTTCGACGGAGCCGTAGCACAGGCGGCCGTCGCCCCAGGGGATCTCGGTGTCGGTTTCGAGGACGGAGATGGAGGTGGTGTCGCGGGCGACGGTCGAGTAGGGCGGAACGGCCTCCTCGACCAGCGCCACGGACTCGTCCAGGTCGAGGGAGCGGACGAGATAGGTACGGCCCTGGTGGAGGTGGACCGCACCTTCGTGGACGGTCGCGTGGGCGGAGCCGGCGTCGACCGTGCCGAGCAGGCGGCCGGTGCCGGACTCGACGATCTGCACGGGGCTGCCGCCCCCGCCGCGGATGTCGGTGAGGTCGGCGGCCCGCTCCCGGCGGGTCCAGTGCCAGGCCTTGGTGCGGCGGCGCAGCAGTTTCGCAGCCTCCAGCTGCGGCAGCAGATCCGCGCTGGCCGGCCCGAACAGCTCCAGGTCCTCCTCCGTGAGCGGGACCTCCGCGGCGGCGGCGCACAGGTGCGGGGCGAGGACGTACGGGTTGTCCGGGTCGAGGACGGTCGACTCCACCGGACGGTCGAACAGGGCCTCCGGATGGTGGACCAGATAGGTGTCCAGCGGGTCGTCGCGGGCGACGAGGACGGCGAGGGCGCCCCGGCCGGAGCGGCCCGCGCGGCCGGCCTGCTGCCACAGGGACGCGCGGGTGCCGGGGTAGCCGGCGATGAGGACGGCGTCCAGGCCGGAGACGTCGATGCCGAGTTCGAGGGCGGTGGTGGCCGCGAGGCCGAGGAGTTCACCGGAGTGGAGGGCCTGTTCGAGGGCGCGGCGTTCCTCGGGCAGATAGCCGCCGCGGTAGGCGGCCACGCGCCGGGCGAGGGAGCGGTCGATCTCGGCCAGTCTCTCCTGGGTGATGACCGAGATCAGCTCGGCGCCGCGCCGGGAGCGGACGAAGGCGACGCTGCGGACGCCCTGGAGCGTGAGGTCGGTGAGCAGGTCGGCGGTCTCGGCGGTGGCCGTGCGGCGGACCGGCGCGCCCTTCTCGCCCTGCATCTCGGTGAGCGGGGGCTCCCAGAGGGCGAACACCAGTTCCCCGCGGGGGGAGGCGTCGTCGGCGACCTCGACCACCGGCAGCCCGGTGAGCCGGCGGGCGGCCACCGACGGGTCGGCGGCGGTGGCCGAGGCCAGCAGGAACACGGGGGAGGAGCCGTAGCGGGCGCACAGGCGGCGCAGTCGGCGCAGCACCTGGGCGACGTGGGAGCCGAAGACGCCGCGGTAGGTGTGGCACTCGTCGACGACGACGTACTTCAGGGCCTTCAGGAAGGAGGACCAGCGGGGGTGGGACGGGAGTATCCCGCGGTGCAGCATGTCGGGGTTGGTGAGGACGTAGTTGCCGTACTGGCGGATCCACTCGCGTTCCTCGAAAGGCGTGTCGCCGTCGTACACGGCCGCGCGCACCGCGTTGCCCAGTGGCTGGGCCAGGGCGCGCACGGAACGGCACTGGTCGGCGGCCAGGGCCTTGGTGGGGGCGAGGTACAGAGCGGTGGCGCCACGGCCGTTCGGAGCCCTGGAACCCTCCAGAAGAGTGGAGAGCACGGGGACCAGATAGGCCAGCGACTTGCCGGAGGCGGTGCCGGTGGCGACGACCACGGACTCGCCGTCCAGGGCGTGCTCGGCGGCTCGTACCTGATGCTCCCAGGGGTGCTCGACGCCCGCGGCCTGCACGGCGGCCACGACCTGCGCGGAGATCCGGTCGGGCCAGACGGCATGGCGGCCCTCGCGCGGGGGCAAGTGCTCCGTATGAGTGATGCGCGAGGCCCGGCTCGGACCCGAGGCGAGACGGTCCAGGACCGTGCCCGGGGCCGGGCGGAGCGCGGAGTCCGTCGGGTGTCGATCGGATCGGTGATTCTTGGCCATCGGCACCGAGTGTGTCACCGGCGTGACGGACAATGGGCTCAAGGCGTCGTGCACGCCTGCCGGTAAGTGATTGAATGCCATCGCGGCTGGCGAACCTCCCGGGGGCTCCGCCGAGGTGCCCAAGGGTGACCGCTCGATAGCAAGGTGCTGGAGGATCCGTGGACCTGTCCCTGTCGACCGAGACCGTCGGCGATCGCACGATCGTCAAGGTCGGTGGCGAAATCGACGTATATACCGCGCCCAAGCTGCGTGAGCAGCTGGTCGAGCTGGTGAACGACGGGAATTTCCACCTCGTCGTCGACATGGAGGGCGTGGACTTCCTCGACTCCACCGGTCTCGGCGTACTGGTCGGCGGCCTGAAGCGGGTACGTGCCCATGAGGGCTCCCTGCGTCTGGTCTGCAACCAGGAGCGCATTCTCAAGATCTTCCGCATCACCGGTCTGACCAAGGTGTTCCCCATTCACACCTCGGTCGCGGAAGCGGTGGAGGCCACCGACTGATCACCGATGCCGGGCCCGTGCGGCCCGGCTCGGCACGGTTCAACCGGGGGTCCGGGCGCACTGCGGCCGGACCCCGACAGCACGCCCATAGCTTTGAGGGGGATGCATGGCCACCGTCGAACTCCGCTTCAGCGCGCTGCCCGAGCATGTGCGGACCGCCCGGTTGGTGGCGGCCGCGGTGGCACGCAGGGCCGGAGTGGACGAGGCGGTCCTCGACGAGGTCCGGCTCGCCGTCGGCGAGGCGTGCACGCGCGCGGTGGGGCTGCACCAGAGCGCCGGGATCACCACGCCGGTGAAGGTGCTGCTGATCGAGGAGGAGAAGCAGTTCTCCATCGAGGTCGGCGACGAGGCGCCCCGCTCCGCCCCCGGTGACCGGGCGCCCGGCGCGGCCGGTGAGGACGCGGACGCCGAGGAGGACGAGATGGGCCTCGCGGTCATCAGCGGCCTCGTCGACGACGTGGAGGTCACCGCCGGGGAGCACGGCGGGCAGATCCGGATGACCTGGCCCACCACTCCGCCCGTGGCGGCGCCGCTCGTCTGACCCCCGTTCACCAGAAAGGCCCTGCCGCCGGCAGGGCCTTTCTGCGTGTGCGGCTGTCAGTGCCCCCGCCTACAGTGGTTGCGGCAGGAGTTCCTACCAACCCGTACTGTTTCCGGCGATGCATTTCGTGAATTGCTTCACGATCTGGGTACTCGCCGGGTGATCCATTCAATGGATCACCGGTCAATGCCTTCAGGGCATTACTGCTGGATTGCAAATTCCATTTACGGCGCACTGTTTTGATCAGGTTCCGGTACCTAGAATCCGTCCACATCTTGAGCTCAGCCCAAGCGTCAAGGAGGACGAATGGCGGGGCTTTCTACCACTCATCAGCTTGATCACCCCACGACCTTCGCAGCCGCAGTCCTGACCGACGGCAACCGCGTCCTCGTGGTGGTCGTCGCGGTCGTCGCCCTGGCCGCCCTGGTGGTCGCGGGGATGTTGTTGCGCCAGGTGCTCGCCGCGGGCGAGGGCACCGACAGCATGAAGAAGATCGCGGCAGCCGTCCAGGAAGGCGCCAACGCCTATCTGACCCGGCAGCTTCGCACGGTCGGCGTATTCGCCGTCGTCGTGTTCTTCCTGCTCATGCTGCTGCCCGCGGACGACTGGAATCAGCGCGCCGGACGGTCGGTGTTCTTCTTGATCGGTGCCGCCTTCTCGGCGGCCACCGGCTATATCGGCATGTGGCTCGCCGTGCGCAGCAATGTGCGCGTCGCCGCCGCTGCTCGGGAAGCGACTCCGGCGGAAGGCGAACCGGAAAAGGATCTCACCGAGGTCTCGCACAAGGCGATGAAGATCGCTTTTCGTACGGGTGGCGTCGTCGGCATGTTCACGGTGGGGCTCGGCCTGCTGGGCGCCTCGTGCGTGGTGCTGGTGTACGCGGCCGACGCGCCGAAGGTGCTGGAGGGCTTCGGTCTCGGTGCCGCGCTGATCGCCATGTTCATGCGTGTCGGCGGCGGCATCTTCACCAAGGCCGCCGACGTCGGCGCCGACCTGGTCGGCAAGGTCGAGCAGGGCATTCCGGAGGACGATCCGCGCAATGCCGCGACCATCGCCGACAACGTGGGCGACAACGTCGGAGACTGCGCGGGCATGGCAGCCGACCTCTTCGAGTCGTACGCCGTGACCCTGGTGGCCGCGCTGATCCTGGGCAAGGTGGCCTTCGGCGACTCCGGGCTGGCGTTCCCGCTGCTGGTGCCCGCGATCGGCGTGGTCACGGCCATGATCGGCATCTTCGCGGTGGCCCCGCGCCGGTCCGACCGCAGCGGTATGACGGCGATCAACCGCGGCTTCTTCGTCTCGGCGGTGATCTCCCTCGTCCTCGTCGCGGCGGCGGTCTTCCTCTACCTCCCGGGCTCGTACGCCGAGCTCGACGGGGTGACCGACGCGGCCATCCAGGCCAAGGGCGGCGACCCGCGGATCCTCGCGCTCGTCGCGGTGGGCATCGGCATCCTGCTGGCCGCCGTCATCCAGCAGCTGACCGGCTACTTCACCGAGACCACCCGCCGCCCGGTGAGGGACATCGGCAAGACCTCCCTCACCGGCCCGGCGACGGTCGTCCTCGCTGGTATCTCGATCGGGCTCGAATCGGCCGTCTACACCGCCCTGCTGATCGGACTGAGCGTCTACGGCGCCTTCCTGCTCGGCGGTACGTCGATCATGCTGGCGCTGTTCGCGGTGGCACTGGCCGGCACCGGCCTGCTCACCACGGTCGGTGTCATCGTCGCCATGGACACCTTCGGGCCGGTCTCCGACAACGCCCAGGGCATCGCCGAGATGTCCGGGGACGTCGAGGGCGCGGGCGCGCAGGTGCTCACCAACCTCGACGCGGTCGGCAACACCACCAAGGCCATCACCAAGGGCATCGCCATCGCCACCGCCGTCCTGGCCGCGGCGGCGCTCTTCGGGTCGTACCGGGACGCGATCATTACCGGCGCCCGGGACGTCGGCGAGAAACTCGGCGGCGAGGGCTCGGCGATGACCCTGTCGATGGACATCTCCCAGCCCAACAACCTCGTCGGGCTCATCGCGGGCGCCGCGGTCGTCTTCCTCTTCTCGGGGCTGGCGATCAACGCCGTGTCGCGGTCGGCGGGTTCGGTGGTCTTCGAGGTGCGCCGGCAGTTCCGGGAACGGCCCGGGATCATGGACTACAGCGAGGAACCGGAGTACGGCAAGGTTGTCGACATCTGCACCAGGGACGCGCTCAGGGAGCTGGCCACGCCCGGTCTGCTCGCCGTGATGGCGCCCATCTTCGTCGGCTTCACGCTCGGCGTCGGCGCGCTCGGCGCGTACCTCGCCGGCGCGATCGGCGCGGGCACGCTGATGGCGGTCTTCCTCGCCAACTCCGGTGGCGCGTGGGACAACGCCAAGAAACTCGTCGAGGACGGGCACCACGGCGGCAAGGGCAGCGAGGCGCACGCGGCGACGGTGATCGGCGACACCGTCGGCGACCCCTTCAAGGACACCGCGGGCCCCGCCATCAACCCCCTGCTGAAGGTGATGAACCTGGTGTCGCTGCTCATCGCGCCGGCGATCATCAAGTTCTCCTACGGCGCCGACAAGAGCGTGGGTGTGCGCATCCTGGTGTCGGTGCTCGCGTTCGCGGTGATCGTGGGCGCGGTGTACGTGTCCAAGCGGCGCGGTATCGCCGTGGGTGACGAGGACGAGTCCGGGACCGCGTCCAAGTCGGCCGATCCCGCGGTGGTTTCGTAGTCCGTCGTACGACGGCCGCTCCAAGGGGCGGGCGGACGGCGCGTGCTGACGCGCCGTCCGCCCGCCTCGTTCGTGTGCGGTCCTGCCGGACGGTGCTCTCGTGAGCCTTCTCTCTCTTGGTGCAAATGATGACAAAAGAAGACAGAGCAGACGCTTGTTCTGCGAGTGTCGCCCGTTTGGCGTGTATGTTCCGGGGCCGAGAGCCATGGAAAGGGACCAATCCGGTGAACAAGAAGCTCGCGGCCGCACTGTCCGGCGGTGCGGTACTGGTACTGGCGCTGTCGGGATGCAGCAGTGACGACGGCAACGAGGAACTGGACGCCTGGGCCAAGCAGGTCTGCGACGCCGTGCAGCCGCAGGCGAAGAAGATCGAGGCCGCCAACGAGGCCATCAAGAAGGAGGCCTCGGACAACAGCACGCCGGCCGAGGTCCAGAAGGCCGACTCGCAGGCCTTCCAGGACATGTCCGACGCCTACAAGGCGATCGGCACGGCCGTCGGCAAGGCCGGGCCCCCGAACGTCGAGAACGGCGAGAAGAAGCAGCAGGACGCGGTCAAGGAGCTCAACACCATCTCCGCGTCGTACGCCTCGCTGAAGAAGCAGGTCGACGCGCTGAACACCAAGGACCAGGCGAAGTTCGCCGACGGTCTGAAGGACATCGCCACCGAGCTGGACAAGCTCAGCAAGAGCGGCAGCGACGCCCTGACGACCCTGGAGGAGGGCGAGGTCGGCCAGGCGATGAGCAAGCAGGAGAGCTGCAAGCGCACCTCCGCCCCGGCCTCGGCCCCGGCGACGAACGGCTGATCCTCGCCGCCAGGCCCCTCGCGGGAGGGGCCGGAAGAGCTGAGTGTTCGGCGGAGGGCCGTCACAATGGGGGGCGTGAGTAACGCCACCCCGTCCCCCCTGCCCTCCGCCGACCGCCCCGACGTGGCCACCCGGCTGCGCGAGGCCCTGCTCGCCGCCGACTTCACCGCCGACGGACTGCTCGACCTCCTCGGCGCCCCCGCCTACGCCGCCCTCGCCCGCAGCGAGACCGTGCCGGCCCTGCGGGCGACGCGGGGGGACACGCCCCTGGAAGTGCTGACGCGGCTGTTCCTGCTTCAGGAGCCGGTCCCGCGCGCACGTGCCGCGGACGTGCTCCCCGTCGCCGAGTGCCTGGAAGGCGGCTGGCTGGTGCCGGCCGGCGACGAGGTGGCCGCGACCGTCGACGTACGGCCGTACGGCGGGCTGGACGGCGAGGACTGGTTCATCGTGTCCGACCTGGGCTGCGCCGTCGGCGGGGCCGGTGGCATCGCAGGACGGGGCCGCCAGACGGACACGGCCGTCGTGCTCGGGGTCGGCGGCGCCTCCACGACGCTGGCCGGCATCACCGTCCGTACGCCCGTCGCCTCCGCGCTGGACCTGGGCACCGGCTCCGGCATCCAGGCGCTGCACGCCGCGCAGCACGCCACGCGTGTCACGGCGACCGACCTCAACCCTCGCGCGCTGCACATCACCGCGCTCACAATGGCGCTGTCCGGCGCCCCGGCCGCGGATCTGCGCGAGGGCTCGCTGTTCGAACCGCTGCCCGACGGCGACACGTACGACCTGATCGTCTCCAACCCGCCCTTCGTCATCTCGCCCGGCGCCCGCCTGACCTACCGCGACGGCGGCATGTCCGGGGACGATCTGTGCCGCTCGCTCGTTCAGGGAGCGGGGGAACGGCTGAACGTGGGCGGGTTCGCGCAGTTCCTCGCCAACTGGCAGCACGTGGAAGGGGAGGACTGGCAGGACAGACTCAGGTCGTGGGTGCCCCGCGGGTGCGATGCCTGGATCGTGCAGCGCGAGGTGCAGGACATCACTCAGTACGCCGAGCTGTGGCTCCGGGACGCCGGTGACCACCGCGGCGACCAGGCCGAGTACCAGTCGCGGTACGACGCGTGGCTGGACGAGTTCGAGGCGCGCAAGGTGAAAGCCGTCGGGTTCGGCTGGATCACCCTGCGCCGGACGGACGCCGCCGAGCCCTCCCTCACGGTCGAGGAGTGGCCGCACCCTGTCGAGCAGCCGCTCGGTGACGCGGTGCGCGCCCACTTCGAGCGCCTGGACTATCTGCGCGGACGCGACGACGCGGCCCTGCTCGAGGACCGGTTCAGGCTGGCCGCGGAGGTCGTGCAGGAGCAGGTCGGGCTGCCCGGCGCCGAGGACCCGGAGCACGTGGTGCTGCGTCAGAACCGCGGTATGCGCCGGGCCACCAAGGTCGACACGGTCGGCGCGGGCTTCGCCGGGGTGTGCGACGGCTCGCTGAGCGCCGGCCGCATCCTGGACGCCATCGCCCAGCTGATCGGCGAGGACCCGGTCCTGTTGCGCGACCGCACACCCGCTCAGATCCGCGTGCTGGTGGAGCAGGGCTTCCTGGAGCCGGGGGTCTGACGCGCGGCTGACCGTGGACCGGGCCCGGATCACGGACCCCGCCCGGACCGTGCCCGGGACCGCGGACCGCTGACCGCGCCCCGACCACCTCCGCCGCACCGTCGAGATCGCGTCGATCTGCGCGACCCGCCGCCGAGGCGGGTCGCGCACCACGGCGGGCCCGGGCCGCCCACGGCGGCGGGCGGCGCACGGTCCCGCCGCGTCCGCCGTGGCCCGGGTGCGCCGTGGCCCGCTTCCGCCACGGCCCGGGTGTGCCGGCAGACGTCCGCACCGTCCCGTCGGCCGCCCGTTCACCTGGGGTTCGCCTCCAGGTAGCCCGCGCGTGTCAACCTCACGTCGGCTCGGTACGTGGGACGTGAGACAAGGGACGGGCGGCCATGGAGAGCGGACCGGCGATCTTCGCGGGAGGGGTGTTCGCCCTGTTCGGAGGCGCCCTGCTGGTGTGGACAGCGGTCCGCGTGCGGCACCGGGAACCCGTCGCGGACGGGGTGCGGCAGTTCCTGTCGGCCGGTGTCTCCGGCGTCGTCGCCGTGATCGCGCTCGCCGTCGGCGTGTGGTGCTTCACTCAGATCTGAGCCGCGGGCGGATCCCGGGCCGCCGCGCCGAGGCCCGCGGGCGCACCGCGTCGGCGCTCCTGCCACGGATGATCGCCGAATCGGCCCGCATCGGACGTAGACGCAGGTCCGGGCGGGACAGGCCGCGTGCGCGGGCGTCGCCGAGGCCTCCGGGAGATGGCCGGGAAGTGTCGGCCGGACGGCCCGGAAGGGCGGGCTCCGCAGTAATAGGGAGGGCACACTCCGGATAGACCGGAACGAACCGCTGGACACTCCGGGCGGCAGGAAGGGCGGTAGTCGGGTTACCGTTCGAGTGGCCGTTGCGGGCTTTTCCCGTTTGACACGGGGGCGGGATGTACCGTCACACTCCGCAGCGTCACCACCCGACCCCGGGAAGCAAGGCCTGGGGAGGCCCGAGCCTCGACCGGAGAGAAGAGCGAAGTTGTCCCCGACCAGCGAGACCGCGAATGGCGGCCGCCGACTCGTGATCGTCGAGTCGCCTGCCAAGGCGAAGACGATCAAGAGCTACCTCGGCCCCGGCTACATCGTCGAGGCGAGCGTCGGGCACATCCGTGACCTTCCGAACGGCGCCGCGGAGGTGCCGGAGAAGTACACCGGCGAAGTCCGCCGCCTCGGTGTGGACGTCGAACACGACTTCGAGCCGATCTATGTGGTCAACGCCGACAAGCGGGCCCAGGTCAAGAAGCTCAAGGACCTGCTGAAGGAATCCGACGAGCTCTACCTCGCCACCGATGAGGACCGCGAGGGCGAGGCCATCGCCTGGCACCTCCAGGAGGTGCTCAAGCCCAAGGTCCCGGTCAAGCGGATGGTCTTCCACGAGATCAC
The DNA here is from genome assembly GCF_055587025.1 of Streptomyces sp. NPDC048600. Taxonomy (NCBI): domain Bacteria; kingdom Bacillati; phylum Actinomycetota; class Actinomycetes; order Kitasatosporales; family Streptomycetaceae; genus Streptomyces; species Streptomyces sp. NPDC048600. The sequence continues at coordinate 133,197 of NZ_JBVJGZ010000012.1, forward strand.
CAAATCCGCGATCCAGGCCGCCGTGGCCAACCCGCGCCAGCTCAACCAGAAGCTCGTCGACGCGCAGGAGACCCGCCGCATCCTCGACCGCCTCTACGGCTACGAGGTCTCGCCGGTCCTGTGGAAGAAGGTCATGCCGAAGCTGTCGGCGGGCCGCGTGCAGTCCGTCGCGACACGCCTGGTGGTCGAGCGGGAACGCGAGCGCATCGCGTTTCGTTCCGCTGAGTACTGGGACCTGACGGGCACCTTCGCGACCGGCCGCGCGGGGGACTCCTCGGATCCGTCGTCGCTGGTCGCGCGCCTGCAGACCGTCGACGGCAGGCGGGTCGCGCAGGGCCGCGACTTCGACTCCCTGGGACAGATCAAGAGCGCGAACACCCTCCACCTCGACGAGGCGAACGCCCGCGCGCTCGCCGCCGCCCTGGAGAACACCCGCTTCTCCGTGCGGTCCGTCGAGTCCAAGCCGTACCGCCGCTCGCCGTACGCCCCGTTCCGTACGACGACGATGCAGCAGGAGGCGTCGAGGAAGCTCGGCTTCGGCGCCAAGGCGACCATGCAGGTCGCCCAGAAGCTGTACGAGAACGGCTTCATCACCTACATGCGTACGGACTCCACGACGCTGTCGGACACCGCGGTCTCCGCCGCCCGTGCCCAGGTCACGCAGCTGTACGGGGCCGACTACCTGCCGGCGCAGCCGCGCACGTACGCCGGGAAGGTCAAGAACGCGCAGGAGGCGCACGAGGCGATCCGCCCTTCGGGTGATCGTTTCCGCACGCCCGCCGAGACCGGACTGACCGGCGACCAGTTCAAGCTCTACGAGCTGATCTGGAAGCGGACCGTCGCCTCCCAGATGAAGGACGCGACCGGCAACAGCGTGACCGTGAAGATCGGCGGCAGCGCCGCCGACGGCCGGGACGTCGAGTTCAGCGCGTCCGGCAAGACGATCACCTTCCACGGCTTCCTGAAGGCCTACGTCGAGGGCGCCGACGACCCGAACGCCGAGCTGGACGACCGCGAGCGCAGGCTGCCGCAGGTCACGGAGGGCGACGCCCTCTCGGCCGAGGAGATCACCGTCGACGGCCACGCCACCAAGCCGCCGGCCCGCTACACCGAGGCCAGCCTGGTCAAGGAGCTCGAGGAGCGCGAGATCGGCCGCCCGTCGACGTACGCGTCGATCATCGGCACGATCCTCGACCGCGGCTACGTCTTCAAGAAGGGCACGGCCCTGGTGCCGTCCTTCCTGTCCTTCGCCGTGGTCAACCTCCTGGAGAAGCACTTCGGGCGGCTCGTCGACTACGACTTCACCGCGAAGATGGAGGACGACCTCGACCGCATCGCCCGCGGCGAGGCCCAGTCCGTGCCGTGGCTGAAGCGCTTCTACTTCGGCGAGGGCACCCACGACGGCAGCGCGGCCGACGCCGGCAACGGCGACGGGGACCACCTCGGCGGCCTCAAGGAACTGGTGACCGACCTGGGCGCGATCGACGCGCGCGAGGTGTCGTCGTTCCCCGTCGGCAACGACATCGTGCTGCGCGTCGGGCGCTACGGCCCGTACATCGAGCGCGGTGAGAAGGACGCCGAGGGTCACCAGCGCGCCGACATCCCCGAGGACCTGGCCCCCGACGAGCTGTCCGTCGAGATGGCCGAGGAACTCCTCGCCAAGCCGAGCGGCGACTACGAACTGGGCACCGACCCGGTCAGCGGCCACACGATCGTCGCCAAGGACGGCCGCTACGGCCCGTACGTCACCGAGGTGCTCCCGGAGGGCACCCCGAAGACCGGCAAGAACGCCGTGAAGCCGCGGACGGCCTCGCTGTTCAAGTCGATGGCGCTGGACACGGTGACCCTGGAGGACGCCCTCCGGCTGATGTCGCTGCCGCGTGTCGTCGGCGCGGACGCCGAGGGCCAGGAGATCACCGCGCAGAACGGCCGCTACGGCCCGTACCTGAAGAAGGGCACGGACTCGCGGTCACTGCAGACCGAGGACCAGCTGTTCACGATCACGCTGGAAGAGGCGCTGGCGATCTACGCCCAGCCCAAGCAGCGCGGTCGCGCGGCCGCCAAGCCGCCGCTGAAGGAGCTGGGCACCGACCCGGTCAGCGAGAAGCCGGTCGTGGTCAAGGACGGCCGCTTCGGCCCGTACGTCACCGACGGGGAGACCAACGCGACCCTGCGCTCCGGCGACAGCGTCGAGGACATCACCCCGGAGCGCGGCTACGAGCTGCTCGCCGAGAAGCGCGCGAAGGGTCCCGCCAAGAAGACGGCGAAGAAGGCCCCGGCGAAGAAGGCGACGACGGCCAAGAAGACCGCCGCCAAGAAGACGACCACGGCGAAGAAGACCGCGGCCGCGAAGAAGACGACGACGGCCAAGAAGACCGCCGCCAAGAAGACCGCGGCATCCTCCGCGCCCGCCGAGGACTGATCCCGCCAACCTTCCGATCCGCCAACCTTCCGGTCAGGGTGTTCCACGAGCCCTGAGTGTTCGCCCGGCGAACGTCCCGGCGCCTGTCAGGCGCCGGGACGTTCGCGTGTTCGGGTGGCGCCGCTGAGTGTCGGCCGGTCCCGATAGGCTGAACGCATGACGCGAGCCGAGCAGCCGACGGCCCCCCGCCCCGCCCCCGACGACGCCCTGGTCGCGGACTCCCGCGAGCGCGCGGTCCGTGCCCTGTTGCGCACCCCGCAGCTGAAGCGGCTGTGGAGCGCACAGCTGGTGGGGGGTGTCGGCGACACCCTCGCCCTGCTGGTGCTGGTGCTCCTCGCGCTCCAGGCGGCGATCACCGAGGGCTCCTTCGGCGGCGGCTACCGCGGAGCGGCGTTCGCGGTGGCGACGGTCTTCGGAGCACGCGTCCTCGCGACGCTGCTGTTCGGCGCGGTCCTGCTCGGACCGCTGACCTCCCTCACCGCGCAGGAGGGCCCGCTCGACCGCCGCTGGACCATGGTCGGCGCCGACGGTGTGCGGGTTGCCCTGCTGATCATCGCGCCGCTGTGGATCGACTGGACACCGGACAACGCCCTGGCCGCCCTGCTGGTCACCGTGTTCGTGTCCGGCGTCGCCGAGCGCTTCTGGACGGTGAGCAGGGAGAGCGCGGCGCCCGCCCTGCTGCCCGCCCCGCCGCTGGAGGGCGCGACCGTACGGCCGCTGCCCGACCACATGGACGCCCTGCGCCGGCTCGCGCTGCGCACGAGCTTCGTGGCGATCCCGCTGGCCGCCGCCGCGCTCGTCGCCGCGGCTCTGCTGAACAACCTGCTGGGCTCGGGCATCGAGTGGTTCGCCCAGCACCAGGCGGCGCTCGGCTCCTACGTCGCGGCCGGTCTGTTCGCCGCGTCCCTGTCCGTGCTGACCTTCCTGGAGCTGCCCGACACGCGCACCCCGCGCGCGCGGTCGCCGCTCGAGGGGCTGCGCCGCCCGCGCACCGGCACGGGCGCCGACAAGGGCCGCACCGGTGCCATCTCGCTGCTCGTCCTCACCTGCGCCGCCGTGGCGGGCGCGGTGGCCGCCGCCGTCTCCGTCGCCGTACTGCACGCCAAGGACCTGGGCGGCGGCCCGGTGCTCTACGGACTGCTCGTGCTGGCGCTCACCGGCGGCGTCGTCGTCGGCATCCGTACGGCGCCCAGGGCGCTGGTGTCGCTGTCGCGGCGCCGCCTGCTGGCGCTGGCCATCGCCTTCACCGGCCTGGCGCTGCTGGCCGCGGGCCTCGTCCCGGACGTCACCACCGTGCTGCTGATCCTCGCCCTGGCGGGCATCGGGGCGGGCGCGGCCGCGAACATCGGGCACGCGCTGCTCGACCAGGAGGTCGAGGACTTCCGCCGCGCCCGCACCACCGAGCACCTGCACGCCGTGGTCCGCGTCCTCGTGGCGCTCGGCGTGCTGATCGCCCCCGTGATCGCGGGGCTGATCGGCCCGCACCGTCTGGAGAACGGCCGGTTCGTCTTCGCCCACGGCGGCGCCGCCTTCACCCTGATGCTCGTCGGCGCGCTGCTGCTCCCGGTGGCCGCGCTGGTGCTGGCCAAGCTCGACGACCGCTCCGGCGTACCGCTGCGGCACGACCTGCGCGACGCGCTGCTCGGCGGCGACGACCCCGTGCAGGTGCCCGCGGGGACCGGCTTCTTCATCGCCCTGGAGGGCGGCGACGGGGCCGGGAAGTCCACCCAGGCCGAGGCGCTCGCCGAGTGGATCCGGGGCAAGGGCCACGAGGTCGTCCTCACCCGTGAGCCGGGCGCCACTCCGGTCGGCAAGCGCCTGCGCTCGATCCTCCTCGACGTGTCGTCCGCCGGCCTGTCGCACCGCGCGGAGGCGCTGCTGTACGCGGCCGACCGCGCCGAGCACGTCGACACCGTCGTACGGCCCGCCCTGGAGCGCGGCGCGGTGGTGATCAGCGACCGGTACATCGACTCCTCGGTGGCCTACCAGGGCGCGGGCCGCGATCTCTCCCCGGTCGAGGTCGCCCGGATCAACCGCTGGGCGACCCATGGACTCGTCCCGCACCTCACCGTGCTGCTGGACGTGTCGCCGGAGGCCGCCCGCGAGCGGTTCACCGAGGCGCCGGACCGGCTGGAGTCGGAGCCGCTGGAGTTCCACACGCGCGTGCGCTCCGGATTCCTGACGCTGGCCGCCGCCGACCCCGGCCGCTACCTGGTGGTCGACGCCGGGCAGGAGCCCGAGTCCGTCACCACCGTGATCCGGCACCGCCTGGACACCGTGCTGCCGCTGTCCGAGGCCGAGATCGAGGCCCGCGAGGAAGCGCGCCGCAAGGCCGAGGAGGAGGCCCGGCGCAAGGCGGAGGAGGAGGCCGCGCGCAAGGCCGAGGAGGAGCGCCTGGAGCGCGAGCGCCAGGAACAGCTCGCGAAGCTGCGCGCCGAGGAGGAGGAGCGCAAGCGGCGCGAGCTGGAGGAGGCGCAGCGTCGCGAGGCGGAGCGCCAGGCGGAGGAGGCCCGCAGGCGTGCCGAGGAGGCCGCCAAGCGCGCCGAGGAGGAACGTCAGCGGCTGCTCGCCGAGGAGAAGGCCCGCGCCGAGGCCGAGGCCCGACGCCGGGCCGAGGAGGAGGAGCGCCGCCGCCGGGCCGAGGAGGAGGCCCGGCTGCGCGCCGAAGCCGAGGAACGGCGGCTCGAGAAGCAGCGCAAGGCCGAGGAGGCCCTGCTGCGGGCCGAGCAGGCGCGCCGCGCCGCCGAGCAGGCTGCGGCCGCCGCGGCGGCGGGCCCCAAGCCGCCGACACCGCCCGCGCCGCCCACGGGCGCGCCGGAGGCGGCCACCGTGCCGACGCCCGTGGTCTCCCCTGAGGAGGCCCGCGCGGCCCACGAGGCGTCCCGCGGCTCGGCGGACACGTCCGCCCGGCCGGTGCGCGCGGCCGAGGAGACGGCTGTGCTGCGCCCGGTCCGGGACGCCGAGCAGACCGCAGTGCTGCGCCCGGTGCGGGACGACGACGGTGACGGCCGAGCGGCCGCCGCCGACCAGGAGACCCGCGCAGACGGCAGGGCATCGGGGCGTTCCGGAGCGTCGGACGCCTCCGACGGCTCCCGCGCCCCCCGTGCTTCCGGCCGTGCCTCCGACGCGGAGGTGACCGCGGAGCTTCCGCAGCCGCCCGTGCCGCCGTCGGCGGCCGATGAGACCACCGTGCTGCCGCAGATGCCCTCGGGCGCGGCGGACGAGACGGCGGTCCTGCCGCCCGTGACGCCGGGTGCGGCGGAGGAGACCGCCGTGCTGCCGCAGGTGCCGGGCGGGGATCCGGCGGACCGTGTGCCGCCGGGCTTCTTCCGCGACGAGCGGCCGGAGGCCGGGCCGGGCGGAGCCCAGGACCGCACGCGCGAGCTGCCCCAGGTCGACGAGGAGGGCGCCCCGCGCCGCCGTCCGCGCTCCGACTGGGCGGAGGAGACGCCACTGGACGACCTGCCCAGCCTGGCCGACGAGCTGCTCGGCCCGCGCGAGGACGAGAACCGGGACGACGACACCGGCCGGGGCCGGCGTGGCCGGGGGCGTCGCGGCTGACAGGTGAACGGCGTGACGGGCGGCCGTCCCCGCGCCGCGACGGGGCGGCCCGGCGGCCGTGCGGTCCGCGTTGTCAGTGGGTGCCCGCACAATGGATGCGGCAACACCGAGCGTGACGGAAGGCGGGCTGACCCATGACCGTGTGGGACGACCTGGTCGGGCAGGAGAAGGTGAGCGCGCAGCTCGCCGCCGCTGCCCGGGACGCCGACGCCCTGGTCACCGCGGCCACGACCGGCACTCCGCCGCCGGAGGCGTCGAAGATGACGCACGCGTGGCTGTTCACCGGCCCGCCGGGAGCGGGCCGTACGCAGACCGCGCGGGCGTTCGCCGCCGCCCTTCAGTGCGTGAGCCCCGACCGCGCCCTCGGCGGGGCCCCGGGCTGCGGGTTCTGCGACGGCTGCCACACCGCCCTGATCGGCACGCACGCGGACGTCAGCACGGTCGCCGCCGTCGGCACGCAGATCCTCGCCGACGACATGCGCGACACCGTCCGCAAGTCGTTCACGTCGCCGGCGAACGGCCGCTGGCAGGTCATCCTCGTCGAGGACGCAGAGCGGCTGAACGAGAAGTCGGCGAACGCCGTGCTGAAGGCCGTCGAGGAGCCCGCCCCGCGCACGGTGTGGCTGCTGTGCGCGCCCTCCCTGGAGGACGTGCTGCCCACCATCCGCTCCCGCTGCCGCCACCTGAACCTGCGCACGCCGTCGGTGGACGCGGTGGCCGACATGCTCGTGCGGCGCGACGGCATCGAGCCCGGGGTCGCCGCCGCGGCGGCCCGGGCCACCCAGGGGCACGTCGACCGGGCCCGCCGCCTGGCCACGGACCCGGCCGCCCGGGAGCGCCGCGCCGCGGTGCTCAAGCTGCCGCTGCGGGTCGAGGACGTCGGCGGCGCCCTCAGGGCCGCGCAGGAACTGGTCGACGCCGCCGCCGAGGACGCCAAGCAGCTCGCCGAGGAACTCGACGCCAAGGAGACCGAGGAGCTGAAGGCGGCTCTGGGCGCGGCCCAGGGCGGGCGCATGCCGCGCGGCACGGCCGGTGTGATCAAGGACCTGGAGGACAAGCAGAAGCGCCGCAGGACCCGTACCCAGCGCGACAGCCTCGACCTGGCCCTGACCGATCTCACCGGCTTCTACCGGGACGTCCTGGCCCTCCAGCTGGGTTCGAGGGTGGCCCTCGCCAACACCGACGCCGAGGACGCCCTGGAGCGCATGGCCCGCTCCGGCACCCCGGAGTCGACCCTGCGCCGCATCGAGGCGATCGGCGCGTGCCGTGACGCGCTGGACCGCAACGTGGCGCCGTTGCTGGCGGTGGAGGCGATGACCATGGCTCTCAGATCCGGCTGACCCCGGGCCGGGGCTCCGGGGCGGTCCCCGCGGATTGACGCCGTACCCCGTCCGGGGCACAACGCACACGCAGGGCGTCCGGGCGGTCGCGCAGAGTTACTCTCGCGGAATGGACACAAGGCGCATCCCTCGCAGATCCCGTACGGCCGCCGCCCTCTTCGCCGCCGCCGCGCTGCTCGTCTCCGCCTGTTCCTCGGGCAGCGCGTCGGGTTCGTCGGCCTCGGCGGCGCACGCGAGGCTGGCGGCGCTGCCCCGGGCGACGCCGACCGCGCTGGCCCCGTACTACGCGCAGCGGCTGGCCTGGCGCAGCTGCGGAGTGCCCGGTTTCGAGTGCGCCACCATGAAGGCGCCGCTGGACTACGCCGACCCGGGCCGGGGTGACGTACGGCTCGCGGTCGCCCGCAGGAAGGCGACCGGGCCGGGCGAGCGGCTCGGCTCGCTGCTGGTGAACCCGGGCGGGCCGGGCGGCTCGGCGATCGGCTACCTCCAGGCGTACGCGGGGATCGGCTATCCGGAGGAGGTGCGCGCCCGCTACGACATGGTGGCCGTCGACCCGCGCGGCGTCGCGCGCAGCGAGCCCGTCGAGTGCCTGGACGGCCCCGACATGGACGCGTACACCAAGACGGACACCACGCCGGACGACGCCGGGGAGGTGGACGACCTGGTCGGCGAGTTCAAGAAGTTCGCCGAGGGCTGCGGGGCGGACGCGCCGAAGCTGCTGCGGCATGTCTCCACCGTCGAGGCGGCCCGCGACATGGACATCCTGCGGGAGGTGCTGGGCGACGAGAAGCTGACGTACGTGGGGGCGTCGTACGGGACGTTCCTCGGGGCGACGTACGCCGGGCTGTTCCCGGAGCGGGCCGGGCGGCTGGTGCTGGACGGCGCGATGGACCCCTCGCTGCCCGCGCGCAGGCTGAACCTGGAGCAGACGGCGGGCTTCGAGACGGCGTTCCGGGCGTTCGCGAGGGACTGCGTACGGCAGCCGGACTGCCCGCTCGGCGGTCCGCGCACCACGCCCGAGCAGGCCGGACGTACCCTCACGGCGTTCTTCGGGAAGCTGGACGCGCGGCCGATCCCGACCGGCGACATCGACGGCCGCAGGCTCAGCGAGTCCCTGGGCACCATGGGCGTGCTGGCGGGGATGTACGACGAGGCGTCCTGGACGCAGGTGCGCGAGGCGCTGACCTCGGCGATGCGCGAGAACGACGGCGCGGGCCTGCTGATGCTCTCGGACGCCTACTACGAGCGGGAGGCGGGCGGTGAGTACTCGAACCTGATGTTCGCGAACGCCGCCGTGAACTGCCTCGACCTGCCGCCCGCCTTCGACGGCCCCGACCAGGTGCGCGAGTCGCTGCCCGCCTTCGAGAAGGCGTCGCCGGTCTTCGGCAGGAGTCTCGCGTGGGCCTCGCTGAACTGCGCGTACTGGCCGGTCGCGCCGACCGGTGAGCCGCACCGCATCGAGGCGGAGGGCGCTGCGCCCGTCGTCGTGGTCGGCACCACCCGCGACCCGGCGACCCCCTACCGCTGGGCGCGGGCGCTGGCCGGTCAGCTCTCCTCCGGCCGACTGCTCACCTATGTGGGCGACGGCCATACGGCGTACGGCCGCGGCAGCGACTGCATCGACTCGACGATCAACGCCTTCCTGCTGCGCGGAACCCCGCCGGCCGACGGAAAGCGCTGCTCGTAGCCCTGCGACCGGCCCCGGAGGTCCTCCTCCGGGGCTGGTGCGGAGCACCCGCGGAAACTGTGTAGACTTACCGACGTTGCCGATCGCACCATAGTGTCGGCAGCGCGCCGCCTTAGCTCAGATGGCCAGAGCAACGCACTCGTAATGCGTAGGTCTCGGGTTCGAATCCCGAAGGCGGCTCCACTTGAAACCACAGGTCAAGCCTTTGACCTGTGGTTTTCTTTTTTCGTCGGCCTTGTGGCGACGCCACTGGTGAGCCCCCCGCTACCTCCCCACGGACAGGATCCTGTCCGTGGGGAGGTAGCGGGGGGCGGGGCGCCGGGGTCAGTCGCGGCGGATCAGTTCCGGGTCGATGCGGCGGCCGGCCAGGGGGAGGGTGCCGGCGATCGCGATGGCGAGGACGCCGAGGGCGGCCGCCAGCAGCGGGGGTACGCCCGCGCCGTCCCAGAAGATCGCGCCGCCGCCGGTGACCAGGTAGGCGGACTCCGCGAGCTTTCCGCAGACCAGGGCCAGGACGAGGCCGACGGTGAGCGGCAGGACCACCTGGAGGCACTGCACGGCCCGCAGGGTGCGCGGCCGGGCTCCGATGAGGGCGAGGGCGGTCACCTGGGCGCGGCGTTCGACGGCCCGGTCCGTGACGGAGACGAGGAAGGCGGCGACGCCGATGACCAGACCCATCACCATGCCCAGGAACAGCAAGGTCTCGATGACGGTGATCTGCTGCAGCGCCTCGACGTTGACGCCCTCCAGATCGACCTCCGAGGTGGGCGCGATGGCGCCGATCCGGTCGAGGACGGTGCGTACGGTCGACGGGTCGGAGCCGGAGGAGAGGACCAGGTAGGCGCCCACGGGAACGGCACCCGTGGGGAGCGCCGAGGGCGGGAGCAGGATGTCGCCGCCGAGACCCGTCGAGGTGCTGGACACGTACACCACCGTCTCCCTCGGCCCGGGAACACGGAAGGTGCCGCGTTTGCCGTCCTTGCGCACGACGTAACTGGACGGACTCGCGGAGACCGGGGCCCCGTCCAGGTTCAGCAGGCGCATCGCCCTGCCGTCGACACAGCCCTTGGACTCCCGCACCATCTTGGCCACCTGCGCACAGGTGGCGATCACGGCGCTGGAGATGTCGCTGTCGAGGTCGACGTTGTCCATGACGACGGCGCTCGCCTCGACGTCCGGGATACCGCGCAGTTGTCGTTGCTGCTCCTGGGTGAGCGGATCCAGCGAGAGGCTGTACTGCTGTGCGGGCGACGTGTTGCGGGACACCTGGCTCAACTCGACCAGCACGCCCTGGGCGAGGGACGCGGAGAACACCAGCAGGACCAGGCCGGTGACCACACGCATCGCGCTGCCGGGCTCGACCTCGTTGCGGCGCATGGCCAGGTTGAGGGCGAGGTTCCCGGACCGGGCGAGGCGCTTGGCCAGGGCGTACGACAGCAGCGGCAGCGTCAGGACGAGGCCGAGGCCGGTCAGCAGCGCCCCCGCCACCACCAGGACGGCGTGTATCCCCTGGCTCTGGGCGGGGTGGGCGGTGAGTCCGGTGGCGCTGTAGCCGATGACGAGGCCCAGGCCGGAGACGAGCACGAGGATCGTCCACACACGCGGTGCCCGAGGTGCCGCGGAACGGCGTGTGCTCAGCGGATTGCGGGCCGCGGCGCGGGCGCTCATGCGCCCCACGAACCAGGCCAGCGCCGGGCAGCCGAGCAGGCAGATGGCGACCGTCTCGCCGGAGAGGGCGCCGTCACCCGGGTACCACTTCAGCCCGGGCAGCCCGGTGGCGGACATGACCCGGTTGAGCAGCGCGAACTCGCCCAGCCCGAGCAGTGCGCCGAGCAGCGCGGCGACCACCGTCTCGGCGGCGTTGACCCGCTGGGTGCCCTTCGCGCTCAGGCCGAGCAGACGCAGGGCCGCGAGCCGGCGGTTGCGGCTGGCGGCCGACAGTTTGGCGCACACGGACAGGAAGACGCCGAGCGGCAGAAGGACGAGGGTGGCCAGGGTGAAGCGGAGGATCTCCAGGGTCGAGGGCTCGACCGCCGTGGTGGGCGCGTAGGGCGCTCCGAAGCTCTTCAACTCCCGGGCCTCGGCCCCGATACGGTCGCGTGTGGTGCCGATGTAGGCGTACAGCTCGTTGGGGTCGGTCAGACCGGCCGGTCCGATCAGACCCTTCTCCCGGCCCGGCAGCAGCCCTTTGAGGCCGGGCTCGCGCCGGAGCTGGTCGCGCAGCGCGGGGGAGACGTACACCTCGCCCGGCTCGGGCATCCTGCTCAGGCCCGGGGGAGGCTTCGGTGTGTCCGTGGTGCCGGTGGCGAGGAAGACACGGCCGAACATCTTCGAGCCGTGTGCGTCGGACCGTTCGAGGACGAGCGTGGGCCGACCCGATCGCTCGCCCTGGAAGACCTTGGGCTCGCGGGCGGCGGCCCGGCCGTCGTGGGCGTCGAGGATCGCCGGGATGGTGAGGACGAGGGCGAGACAGCACACGCCGAGCGACCCGCCCAGGGTCATCAGCAGAAAGCGGACGCGGGCACCCCGGCCGGAGCCGAACAGCAGCCGCAGTCCGAGCAGGAACTCCCTCATCCCGCCGCTCCCACGGGGGCGAGGGTCCCGTCGGCCATCGTGTAGCGGCTGTCGGCCTGCGCGGCCACCGTGCGGTCGTGGGTGACCAGGAGCACGGCGGTGCCCTGCGAGCGGGCCAGGTCCAGGAACTCCTTCAGGACGGCGCCGGCGTTGGCGCTGTCGAGGGCGCCGGTCGGCTCGTCGGCGAAGACCACGGCCGGCTTGTGCACCAGGGCCCGGGCGACGGCCACGCGCTGGCTCTGCCCGCCGGACACCTGGGACGGCCGCCGCTCGCGCAGCTCGCCGATGCCGAGCCGGTCGAGCACCTCGGCGGCTGCCTTGAGCGCGGGGCGCTTGCGCCGACCGGCGAGGCGCAGCGGCAGGGCGGTGTTCTCCTCGATGGTGAGCTCGGGCAGCAACTCGCCGTACTGGAAGACGAATCCGAACCGCTCCCGGCGCAGGGCGCTGATCTCCTCGTCGTCGAGGTCGGTGTAGTCCTGCCCCTCGAAACTGATCCTGCCGCGGGACGGAGGCAGCACTCCCGCCAGGCAGTAGAGCAGCGAGGACTTGCCGGAACCGCTCGCCCCGGTGATCGCCGCGACCTCGCCCCGCGCGAGCGCGAGATGCGCGTCGCGCACGGCCGGTGTGGAGCCGTAGGAGAACTCCACTCCGCTCGCGGAGAGGATGTGTGACGTGTCTGACGTACTGGTACTGATCGTGTCCCCCGGGGAGCCGGAGGGCCCCGGTTGGTCAGACCGGGGCCCAGAGGTGTGTCCTGACTGACGGATGCGATCCGTCAGTCTGGCTCAGCGCTTGTAGTGCTTGGTCTCCGAGCAGTTGTCGGGGCGCAGCGAGCCTCGGTCACGGCAGGCCCGTATCCAGGCGTCGTCGGTGTGCAGCGCGGCACCGTCCCAGACCAGCTTGTCCAGCGAGACGGTCTTCTTCTGCTTGCCGTTGAAGCGGTTCCAGTCGTAGCCCTCGACCTTGACCTGCATGTAGACGTTGTGCCCGTCGTCGGGGCTGGCGTCCTTGAGCTTGCCCTTCCAGTGGAAGGCGCCGTGGTTCGTCTGCGAGGGCTCGAACTTGTACTGCCCCTGGTAGAACTCCACCCCTCCGCTCGTCAGCTTGGGAATGCCCTTCCAGGCGGCACGCGCCTGGATCTCGCTGCTTCCCCCGCTCGCGCCTGCGAACGCTGTCCCCATGCCTGTCAGGAAGAGCCCGGTCGCGAGCACACCTACAGCCAGCTTTCGATTCACTTTTTTCCCTCCGTTTTCGATGCCAACTTGCTGGGCATCGAGCCGTGGGACTGTAACACGCATGACTGACAGGCGAGTTGGGGTTTCCGTCGCGGCGGGACCTTGGCGATGGTTTGCGAACAGCACGCGCGGGGTTTGCAGCCTGTCCGCGACAAAGGCCTGGCGTTCGGCCGGGGCCGACGGAGTGGAAGCGGGTTCGAAGCCGTGCCAGGCCGGGGCTGACGTCCGGGCCGACGAGGGGGAGCGGCGGGTGGCGACTGGGCGACCGGCGGCTGGGTGGGGGGCGTGGGATGAACGAGGATCCCGGTCGCTCACCTCTGCCGACCGGGACCCCCGCGGCCCCCGGATCCGGCCGCGGCGGCGACACTCCCCCGAGCTCGCGTCATCACGCGCGCACCGTCGGGCCAGATCCGATGAAGTGATCACATCAGGTCGCACCAACGGATCGCTAACATGTGGCCAACGGTTCCCGGCGTCGTCGCCGGCCCTCCGGTGCGAAGCCGGCGGGCGGAGGCGGACGGGCGGCCGGGCCGCGACGCAGCAGACGGCGGAACCATGCCTGGGCATCCTGGTAAACCGCCGTAACGGTAGTGGATCACGACGGATTCCGTCGCCTCTTCGCCGGATTTCGTCGACCGCCCGGCGCCGCCGTCCGGGGCGACCGGGGACAGAGGGCGGGAAACCGCCGTGGAGCAGTGGGAAACCGGCCAGGTACGGCCGTTCCCGCAGGGTGCGCGACCGCTCGGCCGCGCGGAAAGGCAGTGGGGCGGGATGGGGGCACCTCCCTGCGCCAGCGGAGCCGGGAGCCCGGGGGAGCGGCGCCGGTCACGGCACGAGCTGCGGTTCGGACTGCTCGGACCGCCAGTCCTCTACGACCGGGACAGCGACAGCGGCGGCGGCCGTGGCCGTGAGTCCGGCCGTGACGGCAGCGGTGACCGTGACCGTGAGCCCGGCCATGGCCGCGAGCCCGGCCGCGTCGGCGAGTCCCGTCACGTCGGCGATTCCGGCCACGTCCGGGATTCCGGTCACCTCGGCGACCGTGCGTACGGCGTTCCCTCCGTGCGCTCGGTACGCAGCGGCAAGGTGCGTTCCCTGCTGGCCGCCCTGCTGATGGAGGCCGGCCGTGTCGTGCCGGTCGACTCGCTGAAGGACGCGCTGTGGGGCAACGAGCCCCCCGCGTCAGCACACGCCTCGCTGCACAACCACGTCACCCGGCTGCGCCGCCTCCTCGACGACCCTGCGCGCCTGCGTGCCGTACCGCCCGGCTATCTGCTGCGCGTCGAGCGGGGCGAGCTGGACGTCGACGTCTTCGACGCGCACGTCGCCGCGGCTCGTGCCGCGCACGCCGGCGGGGACTGGCAGCGGACCCTGCGCGAGTGCGCCGCCGCTCTGGCGCTCTGGCGCGGTACGCCGCTCGGCGGACTCTCGTCCGAGCTCGGCGGATACGCCTTCGTGCAGCGTCTGGCCGAGGCACGGCTGCTGCTGCTCGAATGGCGCTACGACGCCGAGCTGGCCGTTCCCGGTGGCCGGCCCGGCACTCTCGTACCGGATCTCGCGGCCCTCGCCGCCGAGCATCCGCTGCGCGAGACCTTCCACCGGCAGCTGATGCTCGCCCTGAACGCCACCGGACGCCAGGCCGAGGCCCTCGCCGTCCACCGCGATCTGCGGGCCCGTCTCGTCGAGGACCTCGGCGTCGAACCGGGCCCCGCGATGCGTGAGGCGCATCTGGAGGTGCTGCGCGGCCAGCGCGGGGAGCCCTCCGGCGCCTCCACAGCGACGAAGCCGCCGGCAGTCCACGGCCAAGGCGCGGGCCGGGCCCGGGACACCGCCCCCGGGCCCGAGGCGCGGACCGCCGACTCCTCCGGGCGAACCGCCCAAGCCGCCTCCCCGCGCCGCACCGCCTCCCCCCGCCCTGCCCAACTCCCGCCGCCCCCGGCCCACTTCACCGGCCGCGCCGGTGTCCGCGACGACGTCCTCGACACCTTGGCCCGCCCCTCGGCCGTGGCCGTCGTCAGCGGGATGGCCGGGGTCGGCAAGAGCGCGCTCGCCCTGCACGTGGCGCACGGGCTCCGGGAACGCTTCCCGGACGGGCAGCTGTACGTGAACCTGCACGGCGCCACCCCGGGCATGACCCCGCTCACCCCCGGCCAGGCCCTCGCCGCCCTGCTGCGCGACCTCGGCACCGAACCCCGACGCATCCCCGAACACCCGGACGCCGCGGCCGCGTTGCTGCGCTCCCTGCTCGCCCCGGCCCGCACCCTGATGGTCCTGGACGACGCCGCGAACGCCGCGCAGGTACGGCCGCTGCTGCCGGCCGGACCCGGCTGCGCGGTGATCGTCACCAGCCGCTCACCCCTGACCGCGCTCGACGGAGCCGTCCGCTTCCCGCTCTCGCCGCTCAGCGACGAGGACAGCGCCGCCCTGCTGCGCGCGGTCTCCGGCCGTGACGGACTGGACCCCGGTCATCCGCTGGTCGGCCTCGCGGGTCGGCTCCCGCTCGCCCTGCGCGTCGTCGCCGCCCGGCTGGCCGCCCGCAGGGCGCTCACCCCGGAGGTGCTGGCCGGTCAACTGGCCGCCACGGAAGGGCGGCTGCATCACCTGGAGTACGACGACCTGAGCGTGCGCCGCTCCCTCGCCGTCGCGCACGAGGCGCTCGCCGCCTCCGACCGCGAGGCCGACCGGGACGCGGCCGCCGCCCTCGGCCGGATCGGCGCCCTCGACCTGCCCGCGTACGGCGTCCCGCTGCTCGCCCGGCTCCTCGGCACCGACGAACGGCGCGCCGAGGCCGCCCTCGACCGGCTCGTCGACGTGGCCCTGCTGGAGGAGACGGCGTACGGCCGTTACGCCCCGCACGACCTCGTCCGCGACTTCGCCCGCGAACTCGCCCACTCCGCGCAGGACAGCGGGTCGGCCGCCGCCGGGCCGGACCCCGGCACCGCCGCGGGCCCCGACGACGAGACCGCCGAGGCCGCCCTGCGCTGGTACGCGGCCGTCGCCGAACGCATCCTCACCGCGATCCTCGAACCCGGCCTCGACCTGGACGACCGCCGCCGTCCGACCGTCGCGCAGCCGCCCGGACACGCCGCGGACGTCACCGCCGTACCGCCGTTCGGCAGCCCGGAGGAGGCGTTCGCCTGGGCCGACGGGGAACTGGCGAACATCGTGGCGCTGGCGGAGCGCCGCGCCGGGGCCGGGCGGGCCACCGACGCCCGGCTCTCCACGCTGCTGCGTCTGCTGTTCCCCTGTCTGCACCGCAGCGGCCGGGTCGCCGAAATGGAGGTGCTCGGGCGGGCCGCCCTCACCGTGGCGCGGCGGCTCGGGGACGCGGCGGCCGAGGCGTACGCGCTGGGCGACCTCGCAGGGCTGCACTTCCTCACCGGCCGCCAGACGGAGGCGCTCGCCCTCAACGACCGGTCGCTGGAGATCTGGCGGCGGCTGGACGAGGTCACCCGCATCCGCCGCTGCCTCAACAACCGCGGCCTGCTGCTCGAAGGGCTGGGCCGGCACGCCGAGTCGGGGGACGCGTTGCGCCAGAGCCTCGCGTACTCGCGGCAGTTGAACGACCCGCAGGGCGAGGCCGTCACCTACAGCCACCTCGGCAACCTCTACGAGCACACCGACCCGCGCGCCGCCATCGAGCAGCACCGCCGCTCCCTCGCGATCGGGGTCGAGATCGGCGCGGTCATCGTGCAGCACTCGGCGCACTGCAACATCGGGTACGCCCATCTCACCCTCGGCGAACCGGACGCGGCCGTACCGCACTTCGAGGAGAGCCTGCGCATCCTGGGCGGCCACGGCGACTGGCACGGCGAGTCCCAGACGCGGCTCGGCCTGGTGCGTGCCCTGCGTCTGCTCGGGCGCACCTGCCGGGCCGGGCGGGAGTGCGCCGAGCTGATCGGACGGGCCGACGCCCGCGCCGACGGCTACACCCGCGCCCTCGCCCGCCATCAGCAAGGACACCTGCTGCGCGAGCGCGGCCGTACGGAGGAGGCCCACGCGGAGTGGCGCGCCGCGCTCACCGCGCTGGACGGCACCGACGAGAAGGTGGTCGTGGCGGAGCTGCGGGAACTGCTGGGCGCGACGGGCTGACCGCGGGCGGGCCGGCGGGAGCCCGCCCCGCCAGGATGCGAGGCGTCCGCACGGCCGTGGGGCGTCCGCCCGGCACCTCACTTGGCGTCCGCGTAGCACTCCACCACCGCCGTGGTGAACGGAAACCGCACCGGGGTCTCCCCGAAGGTCAGCCGTCCCGCCAGCTCCGCCGCCTCCCGGATGGCCCGGACGACGGTGTCGGCCTCCTCGGCCGGGCAGTGCACGATCACCTCGTCGTGCTGGAAGAAGACCAGCTCGGCGGAGAGGTCCGCGCAGGCGCGGCGCAGGGCGGCGAGCAGCAGCAGGGCCCAGTCGGCGGCGCTGCCCTGGACGACGAAGTTGCGGGCGAAACGGCCGCGGGCACGGGCGTTGGTGGAGGCGTAGCCCGGCACCCACTCCTGGCCCGGGGTCTCCTCGGACGCCTCGTCCTGGGGGAGCCCGGCCTCCTCGGCGGAGTCGGCCGCGCCCACCGCGGGCGGGCAGGTCCGCCCGAGCCAGGTCCGCACCAGTCGGCCCTCCTCACCCGCGCGGGCGGCGTCGTCGACGTAGGCGACCGCCCTGGGGAACCGGCGGCGCAGCGCGGCGAGGTTCTTCAGGCCGTCCCCGGAGGTCTGGCCGTACACCGCGCCCAGGACGGCGAGTTTGGCCTGTGCGCGGTCGCCGGAGAAGGCCCGGTCGGACACCGACTGGTAGAGGTCGCTCTCGCGGCCCGCCACCTCCATCAGCCCGGGGTCGCGGGAGATCGCGGCGAGCACACGGGGTTCCATCTGGTCGGCGTCGGCGACGACCAGCCGCCAGCCGGGGTCGGCGACGGCGGCCCGCCGGATGACCCGGGGGATCTGCAGGGCGCCCCCGCCGTTGGTCACCCAGCGCCCGGTGACGGTGCCTCCGGCGACGAACTCCGGGCGGAACCGGCCCTCGCGCACCCAGTCCTGGAGCCAGGACCAGCCGTGGGCGACCCAGATGCGGTACAGCTTCTTGTACTCCAGCAGCGGCTTCACCGCCGGGTGGTCCACGTTCTCGATCTCCCAGCGGCGGGTCGAGGTGACCTTGACCCCGGCCCGGCCGAAGGCCTTGATCACATCGGCGGGCAGATCGGGCCGCACCCGGCGGCCGAAGGCGGCGGAGACCTCGTCGGCCAGCTCGGCCAGTCGGCGCGGCTCGCCCCCGCCCGCGTACCGCTCGCCGAGCAGTTCGTGCAGGACGCTGCGGTGGACCTCCGCGCTCCACGGCAGTCCCGCAGCGTTCATCTCGGCGGCCACCAGCAGGCCCGCCGACTCGGCGGCGGTGAGCAGCCGCATCCGGTCCGGGTGCGCGGTCGCGTCGTGCCGGCGCTGCTGCTCGGCGTACACGTCGATCAGGTCCCGCAGGGGTACGTGCGTTCCCTGCGGCTCGAACAGCGGGGACTGCGCGCCCGGTTCGGCGGCGCGCTGGCGCGGGTCGGCCGGCACGGGGCCGCCGCGCAGCCGGGCGAGGGCCGCGGCCGCCGAGCGCGGTTCGCCGTACCGGCCCTCGTGGCCGAGGAGCAGTATCTCGGCGTCCTCGATGTCGTAGCACCGCTCCACCCGCACCCCCGCGGCGAGCAGACGCGGATAGACCTCGGCGGTGGAGCGCCACACCCAGCGCGTGACCCCGGGCCGTCCGCGCACGGCCCCGGCGAGGTCGGGCTCCCAGGTCACCGGCCCCGCGGGCAGGCCGTCGGGACCGAGGGCGGCGACCTCCACGCCACCGTCCTCGGCCGGAGCGAGCGCCCAGCGGTCGGCCATGCCCCGAGTGTGACACCGGGGTCTGACAACGGCCCTGACCAGCTGATTCGCCGCTAGGGCCGAGTCCGGTCCGCGCAGTTTGTGCGCACGCGGTCTGTGCCCGCGCGGCCCGTGTCCCGCCTGTTCAGTCCGTGCCCGCGTGGTTCGTACCCGGCTCGCTCAGTCCGCGTCCGCGCGGCCCGTGTCCGGCCCGTTCAGTCCGTGTCCGGTTCCGAGGTCTCGGGCTGCTGGGCGGCGACCAGCAGGGCCAGCGCCTCCGACAGCCACTGCTCCACGGCCGCCTTGGTGATCCCCAGCCCGTTCAGCAGGCCCTCGCCGTTCTCGAACTCCAGCAGGGCCAGCAGGATGTGCTCGGTGCCGATGTAGTTGTGGCCGAGGCGCAGGGCCTCGCGGAAGGTGAGCTCCAGGACCTTCTTGGCGTCGGGCCCGTAGGGCACCAGCTCGGGCGCGTCCTCGACGGCCGGCGGCAGCGCGGCCTGCGCCGCCTGGCGGACGGTGTCGAGCAGGACGCCCTGGGAGGTGACGGCCTTCGCGGCGAGGCCCTCCGGCTCGGCGAGCAGGCCGAGGACCAGATGCTCGGGCCGCCCCTCGGCGTTGCGCGCGGCGACGGCCTCGTTGTGCGCGGCGGCGATGGTGTTCCGTGCGCGCGGGGTGTAGCGGCTGAAGCCCTGGCTGGGGTCGAGGTCGGCCGACTCCTTGGGCACGAACCGCTTCTGGGCGGCCTGCCGGGTGACGCCCATGCTCTGGCCGATGTCGGTCCAGGAGGCGCCCGAGCGCCTGGCCTGGTCGACGAAGTGGCCGATCAGGTGGTCTGCCACGTCGCCCAGGTGCTCACCGGCGAGCACGGCGTCCTGGAGCTGCTCGAGCGGTTCCGCGTGGACCTTCTTGATGGCCGCGATGAGGTCGTCGAGGCGTACGGAGGTGGTGATGGCGGAGTTCTTCGTCATGTGTCAACCGTAGGTTGCACCCCCGGTGCTGTCAACCGATGGTTGACACTTGTCCGGGTCTCGTCCGGGCCGCCTCCGCGCGGGGTCCCCGAACCCCCGGGTGAGACCATCGACCGGTGAGCACCCCCACCACCGTCGAACGTGCCTTCGAGGCCGCGCTGTACGGCGACACGCCCGGACACGCCCTCGACACCGCCGCTTCCCTGCTCGCCGCCGACCCGGCCGCGGACCCCGAACTGGAGCGGCGCGGACGGGAGTTCGTGGAGACGGCCTGGCGCCGCGGCTGGCAGCCCGCCGACGTCGTACGGCTGGTGCGGCGGGACCTGGACGACGTCCACGTACGGCTGCTGGCGGCCCTGGTCCGGGCGCAGGTGCCGGACGACGGCCCGCGCGGGCCGCGCTGGAACGCCCAGCTCGCCGGACTGCCCGCGGACCCGCCGCGGCGGACGGACCGCTTCACGCACGCCACGTCCGTCCTGGAGCTGTACCGCCTGCTGCTGCGGCTGCCGTCGCTGGAGCCCCTGGACCACCCCGGGGCCGGCCGGACGGGCGCCGCCCCGCGCGGCGAGTCCAAGATGCTCACCCGGATCCGCGCGCTGCTCGCCAAGGCCGAGGCGACGGGATACCCGGAGGAGGCGGAGGCGCTGAGCGCCAAGGCGCAGGAGCTGATGGCGCGGCACAGTGTGGACGAGGCGCTCATCGCCGCGCGGGCGCCGGCCCCGGACGCGCCCGCGGCCTGCCGGATCGGCGTCGAACCGCCGTACGAGCAGGCCAAGGCGGTCCTGCTGGACGCCGTCGCCACCGCCAACCACTGCCGGGCCGTGTGGAACGAGCCCCTCGCCTTTTCCACGGTGGTCGGCTTCGAGGCCGACCTGGAGGCGGTCGAACTCCTCTACGCCTCACTGCTGGTGCAGGCCACCACGGCCATGACCCGGGCGGAGGCCGCCCAGCGGGCCGGCGGCCGTAAGCGGACCAAGACCTTCCGGCAGTCGTTCCTGGCCGCGTACGCGCATCGCGTCGGCACCCGGCTCGCGGCCGCCGCGGAGACCCAGGTGGCCGACGACCTGCTGCCGGTCCTCGCCTCCCGCGAGGTCGCGGTCACCGCCGCGACCGACAGTCTCTTCCCGGAGACGACCACGAGCCGGCTGCGCGGGGTCAGCGACGAGGCGGGCTGGACGGAAGGCTCCCGGGCCGCCGACCACGCGGAGGTCCGCTCCCGTCACCGCCTCGGCTAGGGCCTGTCGTCGAACTCCCGCCTGCCCCGCGACGCCCTGCACGCTCCCCCACTTCGTGGGAGGTGCCCCCACTCGCCGCACCAAACACAAGCCCGAGTACGTCCAGTACGAGGGCTTGCACCCGGCACTCCCCCAGAGGGGACCCCCAGAGCACGCACCTGACGCCGCAGGGCCGCCCTCCGGGCGACGACGGGAGTTCGACGACAGGGCCTGGGGCCCGTGCGCGATACCGCCGCCCCGGTCAGTCGCCCGTCTGCTGGAACGCGGTGAGCGACGCCTCCGGAGCGTCCGCCGTCCCGGCCACCGGGCCGTACGACCACGGGAAGTCCTGGCTCTCGGAGGCTCCCGGCAGGGTGAACCGCAGGGTCTTCACGTCCAGGGAGCCGGTGCCCGCCTCCCCCCTGACGTAGGTCAGGGTGACGGAGGTGGACGCGCCCTCCGCGAGGGTCAGGGTGGTGGCCTTCGCGGCCGGGTCCGGCGCGACGGCCGCGGCGGTGTCGGCCGTGCGCAGTTCGATCCCGGGGAAGCCCTTCAGGGTGCACTCGGGGCCGTTGTTGGTGACCGTGACGGGCAGGTTCCCGGTGTCCCCGGCGGCGGGCGCGGCGTTCGCGGGCCCGGCCTCGACCTTCACGTCCCCGACCGCGCAGGCGCCGCCGGCCCGCGGCTTGGGGTCCGAGTCGTCCGAGCCTCCGCCGCCACAGGCGGTCAGCGCGAGACTCGCGGCAAGGGCGGCGACGGTGATGCGAACGGCACGCATGGGCTGGTCCTCGGTGTCTCGGGTGGATGCCCAAGGATCATGCCGCACCCGGCCGCCCACCGCGCGCCGACCCCGCTGCCCGCCCGTCCACCGGCCTCGACGCCCGCGACCACCCGCCACTCGCCGGCCTCGACGCCCGCGACCACCCGCCACTCGCCGGCCTCGACGCCCGCGACCGACCGCCGCTCGCCGGCTGCCGGGCACGCGACCACCCACCGCTCACCCGCCCCGACTCAAGCGACCACCTAGGCGCCCACCTCGCCGTACAGGAGGCCCCGGAGCCGCCCCCGGCCCTCGCCGAGGACCCTGTCGAAATGTCCCGTACATTGACAAAATGACCTGGTTCCGGGCGCTGAAGGAGACCTCGCGTTCGGGCCTGGCGGTGGAGCGCAAGCGCCTGGAGCCGCTGATCGCGCTGCGCGCGGCCGCGGGGCTCGGGATCACCATCGGGCTGTGTCTGTGGACGCTGGGCCCGGAGGCGGCGGCGAGCTCGGCGTTCGGCGCGTTCCAGGCGGCGATCGCCACCTTCCAGCGCAGCTGGCGCCCGCGGCCCCAACTGGCGCTCGCCTCCGGCGCGAGCCTGGCGGTGTCGACGTTCCTCGGCTATCTGACGATCCCGTACCTGCCCCTGTTCCTCCTGCTGCTGGCCGTGTGGGCCTTCGTGGCCGGGCTGAGCTGGGCCACGGGCCCGACGACCGGTCTGATCGCCTCCTCCAACGTGGCGATGATGCTGGTCACCGTCACCCTGCCGACCTCGGTCGCCGACGCGGCCCTGCACGCCTCGACCATGGTCGTCGGCGGGCTGATCCAGGCGGCCCTGATCCTGCTGATCCCCGTGCGTCCCTGGGGCCGCCAGCGCGACGCCCTGGCCGACGCCCTCGCCGCCGAGGCCGACTACGCGCGCCGACTGCGGCACAACCCGGTCGCGCCCTTCGACCCGCTGCCGCTGATGGAGGCCCGCGCGGCGGCGACGATCACCTCGCGGCAGGCCCGCAACCGCCCCGCCGAACTGCACGGCGCACGGGGTCTGGCCGAGCGCATCCGGCCCGTCCTCGCCTCCCTCGCCGACCCGGCCGTCGGCGTCCCGGCCGAGGGCCCGCAACGCGACCGCGCGCGCGAACTGCTCGGCGCGGCCGCCGACACCCTGGACGCCGCCGCCCGCGCGATCCGCCGGGGCCGGGCGGTCCGGGTGCCGCCCGCCGCGGACGCCGCCTTCCGCACCCCGGACACCGGCTCGATCCTGCACGGCGCCCCCTACCGCGCGGCCACCCGCCTCGGCCGCCTCCTGCGGGAGGTGGTGGAGACGGCGGGCGGCGAGGCGAAGGCGAAGGGCGACGACCGGCCCGTGCGCCACCTCCGCCGCCCCTCCCTGCTGAGCCTGGCGCCGCTCTTACTCGCCACCATGCGGGACGAGCTGCGCCACCGGTCCTCGCCCATCACCCGGCACGCTATCCGCGCCACGGTGGTCGCCTGCCTCGGCTATCTGCTGGGTGCCGCCCTGCCCCTCGGCCACGGCTACTGGGCGCCGCTGGCCGCCGTGATGGTGATGCGGCCGGACTTCTCGCAGACGTACAGCCGCGCGGTGGCCCGCTTCGCGGGCACCCTGGTCGGCGTCACCGCGGCCACCGGGGTCCTCCAGCTCACCGGACCCGACCCGGAGGTCTCGGGAGCGCTGGCGGTGCTCAGCGCCGCGCTGATGTATCTGCTGATGCGCACCGGCCAGTTCGTCACCCAGGCGTGTACCTCCGCGTACGTCGTCTTCCTGCTCGGCATGGGCGGCGAGCAGTGGACCCAGACCGTGCCCGAGCGCGTACTGCTCACCCTGCTGGGCGGTGTGCTGGCGATGGTCGCCTATGCCGTCTACCCGGCCTGGGAGACCCCGCGCCTGCGCAGCTACCTCGCCGACTGGCTGCTCGCCCAGGGCCGGTACGCCGCCGCGGTCGTACGGCACTACGCCGAGCCCGACGGGAGGAGGGCGCCCGATGTGCGTGAGGCCGTCCTGCTGTCCCGCGCCGCCCGCGCGGCCTGGCACACAGCGGTGGCCCAGGCGGCGGGCGAACCGGTGCGCCACCGCGGTCTGTCCCTGATCGCCGCCGACGACGCCGAGGACGCGCTGACCCAGCTGGGCCGGGTGGCCATGCTCATGGAGGCGCATCTGCCGGAACGCGACGCGGCCGCGGTGCCGCCCGCCGCGCGGCTGGCCGACGCCCTGCGCAAGGCGACCCAGGCGGGCGCCCGTGCCGTACGCGAGCGCCGGGCACCTGACTGGGCGCCCGTGCGGGAGGCGCTGGAGACGCCCGACTGGGCCGGTGCCGAGGACACGGTCGTCCACCGGAGCGGCCGTCTGCTGCTGCGGCACCTCACGGAGCTGTCCGAGGCGCTCGACCCGGACCCGTCGCCGCTGCCGTTCAACGGCCCCGCGAACCCGGACGGCCCGCGGAGTCCGACGCCCCACTGAGCACCGAACGGCCCGCGCACTGAACGGCTCGCGCACCGAACGGCCCGCGGAATCCCGGTGCCCAGCTGGGCACCGGCCGGCTCACCGCCCGCGGGAGGCAGCCGGGCGCGGACCGGTCAGCCCAGCCCGGCCGTCGGGAACCCGGAGGGCAGCTTCCCGCCCTCGGCGCGCTGGTACGTCTCCTGCCCGAGCCGCCCTTCCCAGGTGACCTTCAGGGTCGTGCCGTCGACGGAGTCCACGGTGCCCAGGGCCCGGTCGTCGCCGCCGGTGGTGCAGGTCAGCCGGATCGACCCGGCGCTCGCGCTGCCACTGCACACCGTGCCCTTGGAGCCGAACAGCGCGGCCTGCTCTCCCGTGACGACCAGGCCGACGGCGCTGCCCTCGGAGGTGGTGAGCCAGGTGCCCTCCAGTGTGTCGGCGGGCGCCGGCGTGGCGCCGCCGTCCGGGGTCGCGCTCGCGGAGGAGGACGACGTGGCGCCGGTCGTCGGGTCGTCGTTCCCCGGCCCGTCGTCCGTGCAGCCGCTCAGGACGAGCACGCCCGTCAGCCCCGCGGCCAGCGCCGCGCCCCGCAGCCACCTGCGCGCCACGCGCGCGTACGTCGCCGAATGCACTGCGAGCCCCCAGGGTGTGACGGATCTGTACTGCCGGACGAAACGCTCGGACGCTACCAGCCCGTAACCCCGCCGGAGCCTGTGAGATCCGGCACCCCCGCGGGGACGACTCACCCGCCCCGTACGGGAAACCCGGCACCCGTATGCCGGAAATCCGTGAACCGAGGAACGCGAACGCAGGAAGAAGCGCTATACGGAAGGCCGGGATCCGGACAATCAGGAGGCCGGGATTCCCCTCCCGCCCGGCCCGGGGGTGGAACAGGATCGCCCTTCGGAGCGTCCATACCTGTTGTACGGAGGAACTGATCCGGACGATCGGCGGGGCGGCGCCCGGCGCAGTAAAACCGCACGACACGGCGTACGGCAGGGAAGATCATGAACAGGGGCAGGCGGTCGTGTGTCAGGCGATCGCCGCGGTAGTCGTTGGCAGCCCGCCTACCAGGACGTATGCGCGGCTGTAATCACAGGACCACCGCGCGTGCACGTGCATCTGCCCATGCATCTGCACATGAACAACGTTATGATCCGGCACAGTTGACCAATGCATCAATGGCCACACCAGCCAGTGCACCACCGGGGAGCGACCTGTGGACCACGACGTGTACAACGGCATGGCCGCGACGAAGCTGCGGGACGTGGCCTGGCAGAAGAGCCGCCACAGCAACTCGCAGGGTTCTTGCGTGGAATTCGCCCGTCTTCCGGGCGGCCGCGTAGCCGTGCGCAACTCGAATTTTCCCGACGGCCCGGCGCTGGTCTACACACGCGCCGAGATCGAGGCGATGCTCCTGGGCATCAAGGACGGGGAGTTCGACCATCTGATAGCGGGCTGACCGCGTTGGCACGAGCCAACGGGCGGCAGACAGGCCCGCGTTACCGCGTAACGCGCGTAGAGCCCGGGCGACGGGACGTGCCGCGTTCCGTCACCCGTCCGACGGAAGCCGGAACAGCGCCCAGACGACCTTTCCGCTGAGCGTGCCGGCCAGCGGATGCCATCCCCAGCTGTCGCTGAAGGAGTCCACCAGAAACAGCCCCCGTCCCGATTCCGCGGAGAAATCGTCGGAATCGCGCGCGACGGGACTGTCGTTGCTGGGATCGCGCACCGCGCACATCAGCCGCTCGGTCCACCGCATCAGATGAAGCCGTACGGACGGCTCCTGCTGCGGCACCCGCACCCCGGCCGCCCCGCCCTCCGGCAGTGCGTGCCGCAGCGCGTTGGTCACCAGTTCCGACACCACGAGGCCGACGTCGTCGAACCGCTCGTCGAGGTCCCACTGCTCAAGGGCTCTGCGGGTGAACTGCCGTGCGTCGCGGACGGCTTCGTAGCGAGCGGGGAGGGCGCAGGAGGCTGCGCTGGACACGGCCGCGGGGTCGAGCGGCGGAAGGCCCTGCCGTAACGGCTTGAGCATGGTCGATCCATTCGTCCCCATGCGAGGCACTCCCGGGAATTCGCGGTCGTTGCGATGCAGCGGTGGCGCGGGACCATGGTTTCGGATGCGTAGAGCAGATGCAAGGGCAGATGCACGTGCACGTGACCGAATTGGTCGCTCCCGTACCGCTTCTTAGCCATTTTTTCTGCCATCTTCGACCTCCCGACCGGTCGGCCGCCGCACTGGTTCTCTGTTGAATCTTTGGCTACTTTCCGTCTCTGTAATCGGGCGAGTACTGCTCGAAGTGTTTTAGTGGCAGACTGCGGGCCCTGAAGACTTGGGGAGGCTGGCGAACGTGAGCGCGGGAGAGCCCGGATCGGTGGTGCGGCGCATGCTGCTCGGCTCGCAACTCAGGCGACTGCGCGAGGCGCGCGGGATCACCCGTGAGGCGGCCGGGTACTCCATCCGTGCCTCCGAGTCGAAGATCAGCCGGATGGAGCTGGGCCGGGTGAGCTTCAAGACGAGAGACGTCGAGGATCTGCTGACGCTGTACGGCGTGACCGACGAGACGGAGCGCAACGCACTGGTCTCCCTCGCCAGGGAGGCCAACGTGGCGGGCTGGTGGCACAGTTACTCCGACGTGCTGCCCAACTGGTTCCCCACCTATGTCGGGTTGGAGGGCGCCGCCTCCCTGATCCGGGCGTACGAGGTCCAGTTCGTGCACGGCCTGCTCCAGACCGAGGGCTACGCCCGCGCGGTCGTGCGACGCGGCATGAAGGGCGCGAGCGAGGCCGACGTGGAGCGGCGGGTGGCGCTGCGCCTGGAGAGGCAGAAGCACCTCGTCGACGAGAACGCCCCGGACTTCCACATCGTCCTGGACGAGGCGTCCCTGCGCCGCCCCTACGGCGACCGCGAGGTGATGCGCGGCCAGCTCCAGCATCTGATCGACATCTCCGAGCGGCCCAACGTCCGCCTCCAGGTCATGCCGTTCGGTTTCGGCGGGCACTCCGGGGAGAGCGGCGCGTTCACCATCCTCAGCTTCCCCGAGTCGGACCTGTCGGACGTCGTCTATCTGGAACAGCTGACCAGTGCGCTGTACCTCGACAAGACCGAGGACGTCACGCAGTACGAGGCCGCCCTGAAGGAGCTCCAGAACGACAGCCCGGGACCCGACGAGAGCCGGGATCTTCTCCGAGGTCTCCTTCAACTGTCTTGAAACGCAAGTACGATGACGCTTGATCGGACCGTGAAGCCGTTCGGGGGCCGGTACTTCCCGCCGTGACCGCTCGACCGCTTCGTCTGCTTCTCCGGCAGGGGATTGAGGGAGCGAATGTCGTCCTACTTCACCGACCTGGCACAGCAGTACATCGACGGCGAGTGGCGTCCGGGCTCCGGTTCCTGGGACATCATCGACTTCAACCCGTACGACGGCGAGAAGCTGGCCTCGATCACCATCGCCACCGCCGAGGAGATCGACGAGGCCTACCGCGCCTCCGCGCGCGTGCAGCGTCAGTGGGCCGAGACGGGCGCGTTCGCCCGCCGCGCGGTGCTGGACAAGGCGCTGCGGCTGGTCGAGGAGCGCGAGCCGGAGATCGGTGAGGCGATCGTCGCCGAGCTGGGCGGCACCCGGATGAAGGCCGCCTTCGAGCTGCACCTGGCCAAGGAGTTCCTGCGCGAGGCGATCAGCATGGCCACCCGGCCCGAGGGCCGGATCATCGCCTCGCCGGACGAGAACAAGGAGAACCGCCTCTACCGCGTCCCCGTGGGCGTGGTCGGCGTGATCAGCCCCTTCAACTTCCCCTTCCTGCTGTCGCTGAAGTCGGTCGCCCCGGCGCTCGCGCTCGGCAACGGCGTCGTCCTCAAGCCGCACCAGGACACCCCGGTCGTCGGCGGCACCCTGATCGCGAAGATCTTCGAGGACGCGGGTCTGCCGGCCGGTCTGCTCAACGTCGTCGTCACGGACATCGCCGAGATAGGCGACGCCTTCATCGAGCACCCGATACCCAAGGTCATCTCGTTCACCGGCTCCGACAAGGTCGGCCGCCACGTGGCCACCGTCTGCGCCGCGCACTTCAAGCGCACCATCCTCGAACTGGGCGGCAACAGCGCCCTGGTGGTGCTGGACGACGCCGACCTCGACTACGCCGTGGACGCCGCGGTCTTCAGCCGCTACGTCCATCAGGGCCAGGTCTGCATGGCCGCCAACCGGGTGCTGGTGGACCGCTCGGTGGCCGAGGAGTTCACCGCGAAGTTCGTCGCCAAGGTGAAGTCCCTGAAGGCGGGCGACCCGCGCGACCCCGAGACCGTGATCGGCCCGCTGATCAACTCCTCCCAGGCGGAGGCCATCTCGGGCGTGATCGAGCAGGCCGTCGCCGAAGGTGCCACCGCCCTGGTGCGCGGCGCCACCCGCGACAACCTCGTCGAGCCGACCGTCCTCACCGACATCCCGGCCGGCTCCCCCCTGCTGCGGCAGGAGGTGTTCGGCCCGGTCGCCTTCCTCGTCCCGTTCGACGGTGAGGAGGAGGCCGTGACCCTCGTCAACGACACGCCCTACGGCCTGAGCGGGGCCGTGCACACGGCGGACGTCGAGCGCGGCGTGCGGTTCGCCCAGCGCATCGACACCGGGATGTTCCACGTCAACGACGGCACGACGCACGACGAGCCGCTCGTCCCCTTCGGCGGTGAGAAGAACTCCGGCGTCGGCCGCCTCAACGGCGAGAGCACCCTGGACGCCTTCACCACCATGAAGTGGATCTCCGTACAGCACGGCCGGAGCCGGTTCCCCTTCTGACCGGCCGCCCCGCGGAGAACCCGTTTTCCCGCGCCACTTTCGCCACCCCGGGCCTTTGCGGACAGAACCTGACCGCAAGGGCCCGTAGTTTTACTGATGTCGGGAGGAACGACGGCGAACACGGCGAAAGGCGACGGGAATGGTCACTCATGTGCGGGCTGAGCAGCGGGGCGACGAGCGGGGAGCGCTGCTCGCCTTCCTCGCCGAGCAGCGCGGCGGCATCCGGCGCTCGGTACTGGGGCTGACCGACGAGCAGGCGTCCGCGCGGCCGAGCGCGAGCGAACTGAGCCTGGCGGGGCTGGTCAAGCATGTCGCCGAGGTCGAGCAGGGCTGGGTGGCGCGCGCCAAGGGCGAGCCGCCGGCCGTACGGCGGGACGAGACCAACTGGCACGAGAACTTCCGCCTGATCGGCGACGAGACGCTCCAGGGGCAGCTGGACCAGTGGGAGAAGGTCGCCGCCGAGACGGAGGCGTTCGTCCGGTCGGTGCCCAGTCTGGACGACACCTTCGCGCTGCCGGACGAGCCCTGGTTCCCGCCGGACGAGCGGGTCTCCATGCGCTGGCTGGTGCTGCATCTGATCCGCGAGACCGCCCGGCACGCCGGTCACGCCGACATCATCCGCGAGTCCCTGGACGGCAGGACCGCCTTCGAGCTCGTCGCCGAGGAACAGGGCGGCTCCTGGGGGTGAACGGGGCGCGGAGGCGGGGCTCTACGCTGGCCCCATGTCAGCGATCCGTCTCCTCGTGCTGGGCGCCGTGCGCCAGCACGGGCGGGCCCACGGCTACCAGGTGCGCAACGACCTGGAGTACTGGGGCGCGCACGAGTGGTCCAACGCCAAGCCCGGCTCGATCTATCACGCGCTGAAGCAGATGGCGAAGCAGGGCCTGCTGCACGCGCACGAGATCGCGCCCTCCACGGCAGGCGGCCCGCCCCGCACCGAGTACGAGATCACCGACCTGGGGATCGCCGAGTACCTCGGCCTGGTCCGTGAGGCGCTGACCAACTACGACCAGAAGACGGACATGAAGTCCGCGGCGATCGGCTTCATGGTCGATCTGCCGCGGGCCGAGGCGGTGGCGCTGCTCAAGGAGCGCATCCGCCGCATCGAGGAGTGGCGCGGGGCCGTCACCGAGCACTATGTGCCCGAACAGGGCCCCGGCCAGCTCGGCCACATCGGCGAGATCATGAACCTCTGGATCCACACGGCCGACGCCGAGGCCGAGTGGACCCGGGGCCTCATCGAGCGCGTCGAGGGCGGGGCGTACGTCTTCGCGGGCGAGGGCGACCCGTTCGTCGGCGTCCTCGCCGAGGGCCAGGAGAACCCCTGGGCGACGGGGGAGCGGCACCCGGGCGACGCCCGCTGACACGCATCCGGGCTAATCAAGTTTGACCACTAGCCTTCCGGGTATTACCGTGAGGCTGTAGTCAAGTTTGACTAGCGAGGGGAGCGGGTGGCTCGTGACCGGTACGGCGATCGCCGTGGAAGGCGCACGCAAGACATACGGAGACAAGAACGCCCTGGACGGACTCGACCTGACCGTCCCGAGCGGCACGGTCCAGGGCGTGCTGGGCCCCAACGGCGCCGGGAAGACGACCCTGGTGCGGATCCTGTCCACCCTGCTGCGGCCGGACGCGGGCCGCGTCGAGGTGGCAGGGCACGACGTCGTCACCCGGGCCCGTGAGGTCCGCCTGCGTATCGGCCTGCTCGGCCAGCACGCGGCCGTGGACGAGGAACTGGGCGGCCGCCAGAACCTGGAGATGTTCGGCCGCCTGTACCACCTGGGGGCCCGCCGCGCGGGCGCGCGCGCCGACGAGCTCCTGGAACGCTTCGGCCTGGCCGACACCGGCCGCAAGGCCGTCAAGCAGTACAGCGGCGGCATGCGGCGCCGCCTCGACCTCGCCGCGTCCCTGATCACCGATCCGGAGGTGCTCTTCCTGGACGAGCCCACCACGGGCCTCGACCCGCGCGGCCGCGCCGAGGTGTGGGACGCGGTCCGCTCCCTGGTCGGCGGCGGCACGACGGTCCTGCTCACCACCCAGTACCTGGAGGAGGCCGACCAGCTCGCCGACCGGATCTCGGTGGTCGACTCCGGCCGGATCGTCGCCGAGGGAAGCCCGGACGAGCTCAAGTCCGCGCTCGGCGGCGACCGTGTCGAGGTCGTACTGCGCGACGCCGGCCGGCTGGGCGCGGCCGTCGCCCTGCTGCCGCTGCCCAAGGACACCGTCTCCGTCGACCCCGACCGGCGGCTGCTCAGCGCCCCGGTCACCGACCGCATGACCGCGCTCGCCGAGGTCGTACAGGCGCTGCGGGAGGCCGGGATCGAGGCCCAGGACATCGCCCTGCGGCGGCCCACCCTGGACGAGGTGTTCCTGCACCTGACGGGCGACGGGCACCGAGTGAAGGAGACCATGTGACCACCTACGCGCTGACCGACTCCTGGACCATGACCCGCCGCGAGCTGGCCCACTGGGCACGGCAGCCGGTGCAGGTCGTGGTCGCCCTGGTCTTCCCCGTGATGCTGATGCTGATGTTCGGCTACCTCATCGGAGGCGGGCGCGGCGTGCAGGGGGAGTACCTCGACTACCTGATCCCCGGCATGCTCGCCCTCACCATGGCCTTCGGTCTGGAGGGCACCATGATCGCCGTCACCCAGGACCTCACCAAGGGCGTCGTCGACCGCTTCCGCTCCATGCCGATGGCCGACGGGGCGGTGCTGGTCGGCCGGTCCGTCGCCGACATGCTCCAGTCGCTGCTGGTGCTGGCCGCCCTGACGGGCGTGGGCCTCGCCCTCGGCTGGCGGACGCACGGCGGCCCGGCCGCCTTCCTCGCCGCGATGGGCCTGCTTCTGCTCTTCCGTTTCGCCATGCTCTGGATCGGCATCCACCTCGCCCTGGTGGCCGGCCGCCCCGAGATGGTCCAGGCGGTCCAGATCCTGGTCTGGCCCATCGGCTTCCTCTCCAACGCCCTGGCCACCCCCGCCTCCATGCCGGGCTGGCTGGGCACCGTCGTCGACTGGAACCCCCTGTCCCACACGGCCACCGCCGTACGCGACCTCTTCGCCGCCGGCCCGGTCGACACGGCCCACGTCTGGTCCGCCGTGGCCTGGCCGCTGGGCCTGCTGGCGGTGTTCTTCCCGCTGGCGGTGAGGCGGTTCGGGCGACTCAGCCGCTAGCGGCAGAATCCGCCTTGCACCTCACGTCGCGTGAGGCCCCACCGTGGAGGGCGTACCGAGAAAGGAGCGGAAGGTGAGCTACTCCGTGGGACAGGTCGCCGACTTCGCCGGGGTCACGGTGCGCACGCTGCACCACTACGACGCCATCGGCCTGCTCGCCCCGGGCGAGCGCAGTCACGCCGGCCACCGGCGCTACACCGACGGCGACCTCGAGCGGCTTCAGCAGATCCTGTTCTACCGGGAGCTCGGCTTCCCCCTCGACGAGGTCGCCGCCCTGCTCGACGACCCGGACGCGGACCCGCGCGCACATCTGCGCCGGCAGCACGAGCTGTTGACCGCCCGGATCGAGAAGCTGCGCAGGATGGCGGCGGCCGTGGAGCACGCCATGGAGGCACGCACGATGGGCATCAGTCTCACGCCCGAGGAGAGGTTCGAGGTGTTCGGCGACAAGGACCCCGAGCAGTACGCCGAGGAGGCGGAGCAGCGCTGGGGCGGCACCGAGGCCTACGCCGAGTCGCAGCGCCGCACCGCGCGCTACACCAAGGAGGACTGGAAGCGCATGCAGGCCGAGGTGGCCGACTGGGGCGAACGCTACGACGCCCTGATGGCCGCGGGCGGGCGGCCGGACGGCGAGGCCGCCATGAGCATGGCCGAGGAGCACCGGCAGCACATCTGCACCTGGTTCTACGAGTGCCCGTACGACATGCACCGGGGTCTGGGCGAGATGTACGTCTCGGACGAGCGCTTCAAGGCGTTCTACGACACCATGCGCCCGGGCCTGGCCGAGCATCTGCGGGACGCGATCGCGGCGAACGCCGCCCGGCGCACCTCGTGACGCCGCCGCCCGGGAGCGAGCCGTTCGCTCCCGGGCGGTCCGGACTCACCACGGGCGGGTCACTCCCGGGCCACGACCACCGCGGTCCCGTACGCGCACACCTCCGTACCCACGTCCGCCGCCTCCGTCACGTCGAAGCGGAAGGCCAGCACGGCGTTGGCGCCACGCGCGCGCGCCTGCTCCACCAGCCGTTCCATGGCCTGGTTGCGGGTCTCCACCAGCGTCTTGGTGAGCCCTCTGAGCTCACCGCCGACCAGTGACTTCAGACCCGCGCCGATCTGGCTGCCGAGATGGCGGGAGCGGACCGTCAGCCCGAAGACCTCGCCGACGACCTGCTCGACACGGAATCCGGGGATGTCGTTCGTCGTCACGACCAGTACGTCCGGCTGGGGCCCCTGGCCGCCGCCGTAGTCATCGATGCCCATGGCTCACAGCTTTGTCCCCGCGAACCCACAGTGCATCCTGGAGTCACCCGGTGGAACCTGGGGCGGCCGCCGGGCGTTGATAGCTTTGGCCCGGCCGCACTGGACGCCGCCGTACCTCTCTCACCCCTCAGGAGCCCGGAACCGTGACGACGCTCGCACTCGGACCGAGCTGGCTCGACCCGAACCACCTGCTCGACACTTTCGGCATCTGGGGCCTGCTCCTGATCGTCTTCGCCGAGTCCGGGCTGCTCATCGGCTTCTTCCTGCCGGGCGACTCCCTGCTGTTCACGGCGGGCCTGCTGATCACCTCCGGCCAGCTGGACTTCCCGCTGTGGGCCGCGATCCTGCTGATCTGCCTCGCCGCGATCCTCGGCGACCAGGCGGGCTACATGTTCGGCAAGAAGGTCGGCCCGGCCCTGTTCAACCGCCCGGACTCCCGGCTGTTCAAGCAGGAGAACGTCACCAAGGCCCACGAGTTCTTCGAGAAGTACGGCCCGAAGTCCCTGGTCCTGGCCCGCTTCGTGCCCATCGTGCGCACGTTCACGCCGATCATCGCGGGCGTCAGCGGCATGCGGTACCGCTCGTTCCTGATCTTCAACGTCCTGGGCGGCATCCTCTGGGGCGCCGGGGTCACGCTGCTCGGCTCCTGGCTGGGCAACATCGACTTCGTCAAGAAGAACATCGAGGCGATCCTCATCCTGATCGTCCTCCTCTCGGTCGTCCCGATCATCATCGAGTTCCTCAGGGCCCGCTCCCAGGCCAAGAAGAACCCGGCCCCGCAGCAGCAGGTGGCGGCCCCCCAGCAGCAGCCGTACCAGCCCTACCCGCCGATGGACGACGCCACGACCCAGCTCCGCCGCGTCGAGCCGGACGACCAGAACGGCCGGTACGGCAACCAGTACGGCCCGGACCAGGGCTACGACCAGCAGCACTACGCCCAGCCAGCCCCCGACCCGTACTACAACGGCCACCAGCAGTACGACCAGGGCTACGACCAGAACCACAACCAGCCGTACACCCCCCAGCACCAGCAGAACCAACAGCAGTACCCCCACCCCTACAACCAGGGCTGACAAAAACACCCCTAAAGGGGACGCGGACCGGCGCAGGTTTTTGGGGGCGCGAGGAACTGCGCATGCTTTTCAGGGGCGCGGGGAACTGCGCGAAAAGCCCCGACGAACCCGCACCCGAACGACCTCGCAGGGGGACCCGGGGGCTCAGAACCCCCGCGTCCGCTTCGCCGCCCTCCGCTCACCGCCGGAGGCAACGGGTCCGCGCAGGAACAACCGCGACACCTCCGACCCCAGATTCACGCCGATCGCGATGGCCATCGCCAGCGCCGCCGCCTTGGTCAGAGAACCCAGCCCACTGTCCACCTCGTTCTGCGCGATGGACAGCAGCCCGAAGTACGTCGCCGACCCCGGCAGCAGCGGCCCGATCGCCGCGGTCGTGTACGGCAGCGCCGAGGCGTACCGGTACCGCGACAGCAACTGCCCGAACAGGCCGACCAGCCCCGCCGCCACCGCCGTGGAGGCGACCGGCGACAGACCGCCCGCGTAGTGCATGGCGCCGTACACCGACCACGCCACGCCCCCGTTGAGGGTGACGGCGAGCACGGTGGATCGTTCCTGCTGAAGCAGCACCGCGAAGGTCAGGGACAGCAGCATCGAGGCGACGATCTGCACGACGGGCCGCTCGGCCAGCACCAGCGCCTCGTCCGCCTTGAGCTCGGCACCGAACTGGACGCCGAAGTACAGCACCACCAGCACGCCCACGACGATGCCCACGAACAGGTACATCACCTCCAGCAGACGCGCGGCCGCGGTGATGTAGAAGCCGGTCAGACCGTCCTGCACACCCGCCACCAGCGCCCGCCCGGGCAGCAGCGCGAACAGCCCACCGGTGATCACGGCGGAGGCCTTCA
Organism: Streptomyces sp. NPDC048600; assembly: GCF_055587025.1. Lineage (NCBI taxonomy): Bacteria > Bacillati > Actinomycetota > Actinomycetes > Kitasatosporales > Streptomycetaceae > Streptomyces > Streptomyces sp. NPDC048600. Next base: position 168,394 of record NZ_JBVJGZ010000012.1, read on the forward strand.
CATCGACATGGGTGAGCGTCAGCGCGACCCCTATCGCCGCGGGCGGCATCGCGGCGACCGTGAACTGGTAGAACTCCGGCAGCCCCCGCCCCGCGCACAGCCACGCCAGCCGGTCGCCGAGCATCGCGCCCAGCGCGGCCGCGACGAACACGATCACATCACCGCCGACCAGCAGCGAGGCCGCGCCCGCCAGCAGCCCGCTCGCCGAGGTCAGCACCCAGGTCGGATACGGGTGCCGGTTGCGGCGGATCTCCGCGAGCCGCCGGTAGGCCTCCTCCAGCGAGACATGGGTAGCCGGGTCGCTGAGGTCGTCGACGAGCTGGAACACCGCCGCGAGCCGCGTGTAGTCGGTGCCACGGCGGCGCACGGTACGGGACGCCGTCACGGGATCGTCCACCAGCGACGGCTGGTACGAGATCGACAGCAGGGTGAAGGTGACGTTCGGCTCGCAGCGGTCGAGACCGTAGGAACGGCACACCGCGAACATCGCCGTCTCCACGTCCTCGGCGCTCTCCCCGCCCGCCAGCAGCAGCTCACCGAGACGCAGCGTCAGGTCCAGCACGCGCGGGACGGCCGGACCGCCCTCCTCGGCGCGCTGCACCGGCTCCGGCGCCGGCCGCTCGGCCACCGGCATCCGCAGCATCGTGCGCATCCGGTCCTGCCAGGGCCCGCCCTTGGTCAGACTCACCAGCGGTATCCCGGTGGCGGGCGTGAACGCCGCCGGAGCACCCTTGGAGCTGTACGTGCTCGGCGTGGTGAACGCCGACCCCTCCGGCTCGGGACCGGGCGGCGAGGGGACGTCCAGCCCCTTCGGGACGGCGAACTCGGACGTCGTCGACGACTCCGTGTCCACACCGTCCGCCGGGCCGACCCCGGGAGGCGGGGTGAACGCGCTCCTCGCCTCGTCCGACTGCGGTTTGCGGTCCTCCGCTTCCGTCACTTAAAGCAGCGCTCCCTGTACGACACCGAACCAAGGTCAGTATGCGTACAGATAACCGGACGGGCCGCACGCATGCGCGTACGGCCCGTCGTATCGGCTCTGCGGCAGGGGGCTCAGTGGCCGCCCTGCTCCTCGGCCCGCTTGTAGGACCGCTCGATCTCCTGCTCGGCCTCGACCCGGCCGACCCAGTTGGCGCCCTCGACGGACTTGCCGGGCTCCAGGTCCTTGTAGACCTCGAAGAAGTGCTGGATCTCCAGCCGGTCGAACTCCGACACGTGGTGGATGTCGCGCAGGTGCTCCACACGCGGGTCGGTCGCCGGCACGCACAGCAGCTTGTCGTCGCCGCCGGCCTCGTCCGTCATCCGGAACATGCCGATCGCGCGGCACTTGATGAGACAGCCCGGGAAGGTCGGCTCGTCCAGGATGACCAGCGCGTCGAGCGGGTCGCCGTCCTCGCCGAGAGTGTTCTCGACGAACCCGTAGTCGGTCGGGTAGGCGGTCGACGTGAAGAGTCGGCGGTCCAGGCGGATACGACCGGTCTCGTGGTCCACCTCGTACTTGTTCCGCGAACCCTTCGGGATCTCGATCGTGACGTCGAACTCCACCGGTGGCTCCTCCATGATCAGCGCACAGTTCTGGTGATTAAGTGTCCCTCACGCAGGTGTGTGATCGCGAAAGGGGCTGGTGGTCGTGCCAGAGCTCAGGCCGTGGCGGGTTGCGAGGCCCCGGTTGGTGCGGGCCGCGAACGCCGTACGACCCCGCCTCGCCCGGATCGCCGCAGCCGCGACACCGCGGTTGACGCGATGGGCACGGCCCACGAAACCGCAGGTCAAGCGGGTGAAAACCTGGCAGTTCACCACGGGTGCCGGGGTGGCCGGACTGGCGCTGGCCGCCGGTGCGGTCACCGCAGCGGGTCCCTGGGACTCCACCGGTCAGCGTACGGCCGAGCGCGACCGGGCGGTCGCCCAGCAGCACACAGGTGGCGCATCTCACGGTCGCGGATCCGCCAGGAAGCCCGCTGCGCCGCGCCCCGCCCCCAGCGCCCCGACCGTGCTCACCGGCCTCGGCGGCTCCGCGCCCGGCGCGGGGTCCGCGCCCGGCGCCCGCCCCCTCGCCGACGTCCTGGGCCCTCTGCTCCAGGACCCCGCGCTCGGCGAACGCCGAGCCGCCGCCGTCGTCGACCTCGCCACCGGCAGATCCGTGTACGGCAAAGCGTCCGGCGAAGCCCTGATCCCGGCCTCCACCACCAAGATCGCCACCGCCGTCGCCGCCCTGTCCGCGCTCGGCCCCGACCACCGCCTCACCACCCGAGCCGCCTTCGAGCCCGACACCGGCGAACTCGTCCTCGTCGGCGGCGGCGACCCCACCCTCACCGCCCGCGGCCACGCCGGCGGCTGGGCCGACCTGCGCACCCTCGCCGACCGCACCGCCAGGAAACTCGCCGAACGCGGCGTACGCGAGGTCACCCTCTCCTACGACACCACGCTCTACACCGGCCCCGAACGTCACCCGATCGGGGAGAACGACAACATCGCCCCCGTCACCGCCCTGATGACCGACGAGGCCCGCGTCGACGACTCCACCAGCGGCACCGCCACCCGCAGCAAGGAACCCGCCGCCGACGCCACCCGCGCCTTCGCCGGCCTCCTGAAGGCCCACGGCATCCGCACCAGCGCCCCCGGACCCTCCAAGGCGACCACGCGCGCGCAGACCCTCGCCACCGTCTCCTCGCCGCCCGTGGCCACCCTCGTCGAGCGCATGCTGACCAACAGCGACAACGACATCGCCGAGGCGCTCGTCCGCCACACCGCCCTCGCCACCGGCCGCCGCGCCGACTTCGACGGCGCGGGACAGGCGGTGCACGCCCAGCTCAAGAAGCTCGGCCTGCCCGTCGCGGGCGCCGTCTTCAAGGACGGCAGCGGACTCAGCCGCGAGGACCGGCTCAGCACGAGCCTGCTCACCGCGCTGCTCGCCGAGGCCGCCGACCCCGCCCGCCCCGAACTGCGCCCCGCCCTCACCGGCCTGCCCGTCGCCGGGTTCACCGGCACCCTGAGCACCCGCTACGCCGACGGCGCCGCCGGCCTCGTCCGCGCCAAGACCGGCACCCTCACCGGCGTCAACGCCCTCGCCGGCACCGTCGTCGACCGCGACGGCCGCCTCCTGGCCTTCGCCTTCCTCGCCTCCGGCACGCTCGACAAGGACGCGGCCCAGACCGCCCTGGACCGGGTGGCCACCGCACTCGCCGACTGCGGCTGCCGCTGAGCCGGCCCCGGCGGCGCCACGCCCGTCCGCAGCGCGCGACGCGACGGACGGGCACAGCGCCCGGCGCCCGGGACATCACGCACATGCCCCGCCGCGAGCGCCCTGCCCCCGAGGGGGCCGCTCACGTACGGTTGACGCATGACGAGCATCGGTGGTGCCGCATCCGCTGGGATGATCGACTGGAACCTCGCCGTGGCGACCGCGACCCGCCTCCTGCGGCCCGGCCCCGAGATCAGCCGTGACGAGGCCCGCGCCGTCGTCGCCGAACTGCGCCGGCACGCCAAGGCCTCCGAGCAGCACGTGCGCGCGTTCACCCGCCTCGGCGGCGAGGACCTCGCCGACACACCCGTACTCGTCGTCGACCGGCCCGGCTGGGTCAAGGCCAACGTCGCCGGGTTCCGCGCCATCCTCAAGCCCCTGCTCGACAAGATGCAGGACCGCCGCACCGGCACCCCCGGCGGCGCAGTGCTCGGCGCCGTCGGCGGCAAGGTCACCGGCGTCGAACTCGGCATGCTGCTGTCCTTCCTCGCCTCCCGCGTCCTCGGCCAGTACGAGACCTTCGCCCCCGGCACCCGAGACCTCCCCGGCGCCGACAACGGCGGCGGCAGGCTCCTCCTGGTCGCCCCGAACATCGTCCACGTCGAACGCGAACTCGACGTCGACCCGCACGACTTCCGCCTCTGGGTCTGCCTGCACGAGGAGACCCACCGCACCCAGTTCACCGCCGTGCCCTGGCTGCGCGACCACCTCGAGGGCGAGATCCAGTCGTTCCTCGCCGAGACCGACGTCGACCCCGGCACCGTCCTGGAACGCATCCGCGAGGCCGCCCAGTCGCTCGCCGGAGGCCGCCCCGAGGGCGAGGAGGACGACGGAGGCCGCTCCTTCGTCGAACTCGTGCAGACCCCCGCCCAGCGCGAGATCCTCGGCCGCCTCACCGCCGTCATGTCCCTCCTCGAAGGACACGCCGACTACGTCATGGACGGCGTCGGCCCCGACGTCGTGGCCTCCGTCGCCGAGATCCGCGAGAAGTTCCAGCAGCGCCGCGCCAAGGGCGCCTCCCGCCTCGACCTCGCCCTGCGCAGGCTCCTCGGCCTCGACGCCAAACTCCGCCAGTACCGCGACGGCGAACGCTTCGTCCGGGCCGTCGTCGACGAGGTCGGCATGGACGGCTTCAACCGCGTCTGGACCTCCCCCAACACCCTCCCCACCAAGACCGAGATCGCCAAACCGGCGGACTGGATCACACGGGTGCACGGCAGGACCGACACATGACACCCCGCGCGATCGGAGCGAGGGTATTCGGCCGACGGCAGTCGAACGCCCCTCCAATCACCCGTCCGAGGGACCGTGAGGCATGGACAGGCGTGCAATGCTCGGGGAACCGCCCATTTCTGTCACCATCGACACACTCTGAGTGACCGAACTCGGGCTCACCCCCGAAAACTTCATGAAGGGAACCGGACATGGGTCCCCATCCTGCGGTCGCGGCGATACGCCTGGCGGTCCGCCGCGTCCTCCACGACATCCTCACCGACCACCACTCCACACCACCCGCGACGAGCCCCGCGCACACCCCGCCGCCGCTCGTCCTCGTCGCCTGCTCCGGCGGCGCCGACTCCATGGCGCTCGCCTCGGCCCTCGCCTTCGAAGCCCCCAGGCTCGGCATCCGGGCCGGCGGCGTCACCGTCGACCACGGCCTCCAGGACGGCTCCGACCTGCGCGCCGAGGAAGTCGTCGTGCGCCTGCGCGAACTGGGCCTCGACCCCGTCGAGTCCGCCACCGTCACCGTAGGCCGCGACGGAGGACCCGAAGCCGCCGCGCGCGACGCCCGCTACGCCGCCCTGGACGCCGCCGCCGCCCGCCACGGAGCCACCGCCGTCCTCCTCGGCCACACCCGCGACGACCAGGCCGAGACCGTCCTGCTCGGTCTCGCCCGCGGCTCCGGCATCCGCTCCCTGTCCGGCATGGCCGCGGTCTCGGGGGCCGACGGCCGCTACCGGCGCCCCTTCCTCCAGCTCGACCGCCAGACCGCCCGCAAGGCCTGCCTGGTCCAGTCGCTGCCCGTGTGGGACGACCCGCACAACACCGACCCCGCGTACACCCGCTCCCGCCTGCGCCACGAAGGCCTGCCCGCCCTGGAGAAGGCACTCGGCAAAGGCGTCGTGGAGGCCCTCGCCCGAACGGCCCAGCTCTCCCGCGACGACGCCGACGCGCTCGACGCCTGGGCGAGTCAGGCCGAGGCCGCCGTCCGTGACGCCACCGGACGCCTGGAGTGCGCCAAGCTGTACGCCCTGCCGCCCGCCGTACGCCGCCGGATCCTGCGCCGCGCCGCCATCGAGGCGGGCGCTCCGGCCGGTTCGCTCTTCGCCCGGCACATCGAGGAAGTCGACCGGCTGATCACCGGCTGGCGCGGCCAGGGAGCCATCAATCTCCCCGGCAGAGTCGTGGCCCAGCGCCAGGGTGGCAGACTGGTGATTCGGCAAGGCTGAAATCTCTCCCACGAGGGGAGACGACCCGGTCCCTCTTCACGGGAGGGACCGGACGGCCGGTGGGACGACCGAAAGTGATGCGGGTGGACGCGAAAGACATGGGTGCCGACCTCAAGCAGGTGCTCATCACCAAGGAAGAGATCGACGCGAAGCTGGCCGAGCTGGCCGCGAAGATCGACGCTGAGTACGCGGGCAAGGACCTGCTCATCGTCGGAGTCCTCAAGGGCGCCGTCATGGTCATGGCCGACCTCGCCCGAGCGCTGTCCACCCCCGTCACCATGGACTGGATGGCCGTCTCCTCCTACGGCGCGGGCACCCAGTCCTCCGGCGTCGTACGGATCCTCAAGGACCTCGACACCGACATCAAGGGCCGCCACGTCCTGATCGTCGAGGACATCATCGACTCCGGCCTGACCCTGTCGTGGCTGCTCTCCAACCTCGGCTCCCGCGAGCCCGAGACGCTGAAGGTGTGCACCCTGCTGCGCAAGCCCGACGCGGCCAAGGTCGCCATCGACGTCGAATGGGTCGGCTTCGACATCCCCAACGAGTTCGTCGTCGGCTACGGCCTCGACTACGCCGAGAAGTACCGCAACCTCCCGTTCGTCGGTACGCTCGCGCCCCACGTCTACGGCGGCTGACCCGAAGGGCCCAGTGCCGTACGAAGATCGGGAACCCCGGCGGGTGTCGCGCCGTTGGAGCATGCAGACGGGTTCCCCGCCAGTCCGTGCGGCTTCCGGCCGCAAAGCTGGGGTACCGTCAGAAGAACTGTCTTATCAAACTCACTATGGCAGGAGGGACGGGGCGGCACCGCTCCGTATGGATGGACGTGAAGCGATACTTCCGTGGGCCGGTCATGTGGATCGTGCTGGCCGTCCTTGCCGTGGTCGTGTTGATGCAGGTCGTCGGCTCGTCCGGGGGCTACAAGACGGTGGACACCGGCCAGGTGATCCAGGCGATCAACGAGAACAAGGTCGAGTCGGCCAAGCTGACGACAGGTGACGAGCAGACCATCAAGGTCGAGCTCAAGGACGGCGTAAAGGTCGAGGACAGCTCCAAGATCCAGGCGAGCTACATCGGCGACCAGGGCGTGACCATCGCCGGCACGCTCCAGCAGAAGTTCCAGGAGAAGCAGATCCCGGACGGGTACACCGTCTCGCCGTCGAAGCAGAACCCCATCGTGGGCATCCTGCTCTCGCTGCTTCCCTTCGTCCTCATCGTGGTCGTCTTCCTGTTCCTGATGAATCAGATGCAGGGCGGCGGCTCCCGGGTGATGAACTTCGGCAAGTCGAAGGCCAAGCTCATCACCAAGGACACCCCCAAGACCACCTTCGCCGACGTCGCGGGCTCGGACGAGGCCGTCGAGGAACTCCACGAGATCAAGGAGTTCCTCCAGGAACCGGCCAAGTTCCAGGCCGTCGGCGCCAAGATCCCCAAGGGCGTGCTGCTGTACGGCCCGCCCGGCACCGGCAAGACCCTCCTCGCGCGCGCCGTCGCCGGCGAGGCGGGCGTGCCGTTCTACTCGATCTCGGGTTCCGACTTCGTCGAGATGTTCGTCGGTGTCGGTGCCTCCCGAGTCCGTGACCTGTTCGAACAGGCCAAGGCGAACGCCCCGGCCATCGTCTTCGTCGACGAGATCGACGCGGTCGGCCGCCACCGCGGCGCCGGCCTCGGCGGCGGTCACGACGAGCGCGAGCAGACCCTGAACCAGCTGCTCGTCGAGATGGACGGCTTCGACGTGAAGGGCGGCGTCATCCTGATCGCCGCCACCAACCGCCCCGACATCCTCGACCCGGCCCTCCTGCGCCCCGGCCGCTTCGACCGCCAGATCGCGGTCGACCGCCCGGACATGCAGGGCCGCCTGGAGATCCTCAAGGTCCACCAGAAGGGCAAGCCGGTCGCTCCGGACGTCGACCTCTCGGCCGTCGCCCGCCGCACCCCCGGCTTCACGGGTGCCGATCTCTCCAACGTGCTGAACGAGGCCGCGCTGCTCACGGCCCGCTCGGACAAGAAGCTGATCGACAACCACATGCTGGACGAGGCGATCGACCGTGTGGTCGCGGGCCCGCAGAAGCGGACCCGGATCATGTCGGACAAGGAGAAGAAGATCACCGCGTACCACGAGGGCGGTCACGCCCTGGTCGCGGCGGCCTCGCCGAACTCCGACCCGGTCCACAAGATCACCATCCTCAGCCGCGGCCGCGCGCTGGGCTACACGATGGTCCTGCCGGACGAGGACAAGTACTCCACGACCCGCAACGAGATGCTGGACCAGCTGGCCTACATGCTGGGCGGCCGTGCGGCCGAGGAGCTCGTCTTCCACGACCCGACCACGGGCGCGGCGAACGACATCGAGAAGGCCACCGCCACCGCCCGCGCGATGGTCACCCAGTACGGCATGACCGAGCGACTCGGCGCCATCAAGTTCGGCGGCGACAACACCGAGCCGTTCCTCGGCCGTGAGATGGCCCACCAGCGCGACTACTCGGAAGAGGTCGCCGCCCTGGTGGACGAGGAAGTCAAGAAGCTCATCGAGAACGCGCACAACGAGGCCTGGGAGATCCTGGTCGAGAACCGCGACGTCCTCGACAACCTGGTCCTCCAGCTGCTGGAGAAGGAGACGCTGGGCAAGGAGGAGATCGCCGAGATCTTCTCCGCCATCGTCAAGCGCCCGGCGCGACCTGCCTGGACCGGTTCCTCCCGCCGCACGCCGTCCACCCGCCCGCCGGTGCTCTCCCCCAAGGAGCTCGCACTGACCAACGGTGCCAACGGCGCGACCCCGGCGATCAGCACCGCCAAGTCCACGGCGACGGAGCCCACCCCGGTGGCCGAACCGGTCACCGAGGACCGCCCCGAGAGCTGACCCCTCCGGCCCCGGTGACCCCACCGGGCCCGGAATGGATGCCGCGCCCCCCTGGTTCTAGCCTGGGGGGCGCGGCATTTCCGTATGCCCGCATGTGAGACGCGTGATCCGGACGCGACAGTTATTCAGGAACGAGGCACGAGATGACCGACCCCGTGACGCTGGACGGCGAGGGCCCCATCGGCGAGTTCGACGAGAAGCGCGCCGAGAACGCCGTACGCGAGCTCCTGATCGCGGTCGGCGAGGACCCGGACCGCGAGGGCCTGAAGGAGACACCGGGCCGGGTGGCGCGGGCCTACAAGGAGATATTCGCGGGGCTGTGGCAGAAGCCGGAGGACGTGCTCACCACGACGTTCGACCTGGGACACGACGAGATGATCCTGGTGAAGGACATCGAGGTGTACAGCACGTGTGAACATCATCTGGTGCCGTTCAGGGGCGTCGCCCATGTCGGCTACATCCCCGCCACTTCAGGGAAGATCACGGGGCTGTCGAAGCTGGCCCGGCTGGTGGACGTCTACGCCCGCCGGCCGCAGGTGCAGGAACGACTCACCACGCAGATCGCGGACTCCCTCATGGACATCCTGGAGCCGCGCGGTGTGATCGTCGTCGTCGAGTGCGAGCACATGTGCATGTCGATGCGCGGTATCCGCAAGCCGGGCGCCAAGACCCTCACCTCGGCGGTGCGCGGCCAGCTGCGGGACGCGGCGACCCGCAACGAGGCGATGAGCCTGATCATGGCCCGCTGAGCTCCTGGAGCCCGCCGAGGGCTCTCAGGCGGTGGTGCCCTTCGGGCGGCCCGGTGACGCTCAGGCCGCCGGGGCTGCGCCTGTGCCGTTGTGGTTGTCGTCGTCCTCGGGGAGTTTGCAGACTCGTTCCAGGAAGAGGGCGGACGCTATGACGGCGATTCCGGCGGCGACGGAGAAGGCGGCGTAGATGGCCTGGTCGCGGCGGGCCGGGATGTCGAGGTACTCCAGGAGGAAGACGCCGGTGCCGCCGTACATGCCGGCGACGAGGGCGGCCACCAGGGCGCTGGCCTGGCCGAAGACGACGGCGCGGGCGGCCATCAGGGGGTCGACGCCCTTGGCGCCCGGGCGGCGTTCGCGCTGGGCCTTGAGGCGGGCGCGCAGGGACAGGGCCGTGGCGAGCAGGATCACGGCGATCACGGCCAGCACGATGGGTGCGGCCAGGGGGACGCTGGGGAGGGTTCCGACCGAGTTCCACAGGCGGGCGCCCGCCCAGGACAGGATTCCGGCGACGATGAACACGCCTGCCAGCACCCTGATGCGCAGCTCTCTCACGGTGTTCCTTCAGCTCCCCCGGACGTGGTGGTCGTGTCGACCTTAACGACTACTCGGGCAGCCGGAGTTCCAGGTCCTTGCGCGGCGCGACGCCTTCGCGGGTGATCGCGTCCAGGAGCGCGGCGACGGCTCCGCGGCCGGGCAGTTCGGCGGCGGGGTCGACGTCGTGCCAGGGGGCGAGGACGAAGGCGCGTTCGTGGGCGCGGGGGTGGGGCAGGGTGAGCACGGGGTCGTCGGAGACGACGTCGGCGTAGGCGACGATGTCGACGTCGAGGGTGCGGGCGCCCCAGCGTTCGTCGCGTACGCGGTGGAAAGCCTCCTCGACCGCGTGGGCGCGCTCCAGCAGGGAGGACGGGGGCAGGGTGGTCTTGAGGATCACGACCGCGTTGAAGTACGAGGGCTGGCTGCCGGGCTCGACGCCCCAGGGCTCGGTCTCGTAGACGGGGGAGACGGCTTTCACACGGACGCCGGGGGTGTCCTCGAACGCGTCGACGGCGCCCTGGAGGGTCTCCAGGCGGTTGCCGAGGTTGGAGCCGAGGGAGAGCACGGCGCGGCGGGGGTTGTGGAGGGTGGTGTCGGCGGCGTCGACCTTCTCCACGACGGAGGCGGGCACCGGCTGTACGGTCGGGTCGCTGGGACCCTCGGTGAACGAGGTGCTCATGCTCGGCTCCGGATGATGGTGACGGTCACGTCGTCGAAGGGGACCGTGATCGGCGCGTCCGGTTTGTGGACGCAGACCTCGACCTCCCGCACCCCGTCGTGCTTCAGACAGGTCTGGGCGATGTGCTCGGCGAGGGTCTCGATGAGGTTGACCGGTTCGCCCTCGACGACGGCGACGACCTCCTCGGCCACGATGCCGTAGTGCACGGTCTTCGCCAGGTCGTCGTCGGCCGCGGCCGGTCGGGTGTCCAGGCCGAGCACGAGGTCCACGATGAAGGTCTGGCCCTCCTCGCGTTCCTTGGGGAAGACACCGTGGTGGCCCCGGGCCCTGAGGCCGCGCAGCGCGACACGATCCACGCGAATCACTCCTGCAATCGTCGGTGAGAGCCGGTCCGTGCCGCGTGCGGGCGGCAGTCCGGCCTCGAACGAATCTACCTGCGGGCACTGACAGCGCCGGGCCACGGGTCGTGGATCCGGGCCGGGGCCAGGAGTGTTCAGCGGGTGTTTCCCCTGGGGAACCCGGCGCCTCACGGGTCGGAAGCCGCCCCTACCCCGGCTGCAGCTGGTCCAATCCTTGTTCGTCCCTGTGGGTGGGCGCCGTGTCGCGTCCTGTGAGGACGCCTACCCCGTCATTCGGGTGTGTCCTCGTCTTCTTCGCCGTCTTTCTCGGCGAGGACGGGGGAGGCGTGATGGGACCAGAGCTTCCAGCCGTCCGTGGTGCGCCGGAAGACGTTGGTGGCGACCACGAGCTGGCCGACGAGGGGGCCGAGTTCGCCGCCGGCCTCGGGTGCGGGGCCGCCGCTGAGGATGTTCTCCGTGCAGGTCAGCAGGGCAGTGTCGCCGGTGACGGAGACATGGACGTCGGTCAGGAAGAACTGGATGTACTCGGTGTTCGCCATGATCAGGGCGTACGACCTGAGGACCTCGGCGCGGCCGGTGAGGACGGGCCAGCCGGGGTGGATGCAGGAGACGACGCCGGTGTCGGCCGGGTCGTGGTACTCCTCGTCGACGCCGAGGTCGGAGGGGGTGAGCCAGAGCGAGGACAGCTCCTCGAAGTCGCCGCGCTCCAGTGCCTCGTAGAAGGCGGTGTTGGCGGCTTCGACCTCTTCGACGTCGGTGTGAGGGGCGCTCACCGGGCTCCTTCGTGGGGCTGCGCGCCGGGCGCGCGGTCGGGTGTGTGCGGGGGGCGCTCGAAGTCCGGGACCGGCGCGTCCGTCTGGGCGCGCGCCCCTTCCACGGCGCGGGCGACCCGTACGGCGTCCGCCGAGGCGCGGACCTCGTGCACGCGGACGGCCCAGGCGCCGGACTGTGCGGCGAGCGCGGTGACGGCGGCGGTGGCGGCGTCGCGCTCACGCGCGGGCGGCGGGGCGGCCTCGGGGCCGGCGAGGACGCGGCCGAGGAAGCGCTTGCGGGAGGCGGCGACGAGCAGCGGGTGGCCGAGGGCGTGCAGGCGGTCCAGGTGGGCGAGGAGGGCGAGGTCGTGCTCTGCCTCCTTGGAGAAGCCGAGGCCCGGGTCGACGACGATCCGGTCCGGGGCGATACCGCCGTCGAGGACGGCCTGTACGCGCGCGTGCAGCTCGTCGACGACCTCGCCGACGACATCGGCGTAGGCGCCCTGGACGTTGGTGCCCTGGAGGAAGCCGCGCCAGTGCATGACGACGAAGGGGGCGCCGGCCTCGGCGACGGCGGGGACCATGCCGGGGTCGGCGAGGCCGCCGCTGACGTCGTTGACGACCGCCGCTCCGGCGGCGAGGGCCCGGGCGGCGACGGAGGCGCGCATGGTGTCGACGGAGACGACGACGCCTTCGGAGGAGAGCCCGCGGACCACGGGGACGACGCGCCGCAGTTCCTCGTCCTCGTCCACGCGGGTGGCGCCGGGGCGGGTGGACTCGCCGCCGACGTCGATCAGGTCGGCGCCCTGGGCGACGAGTTCGAGGCCGTGCTTGATGGCGGCGGTGGTGTCGAACCAGCGGCCGCCGTCGGAGAAGGAGTCGGGGGTGACGTTGACGACTCCCATGACCGCGCAGCGGTCCCAGTCCGGAAGGCCCGCGACGATCCCGCGTCCGCTCTGCTTGCTCATATGGTCAGCGTAGGCCCCGCGCGGGCCGTGAACGGCGTGCGGCCCGGTGCGTGCCCGGGGGTGGAGAGGGCGGCGTCGGGGGCCGACGGGTCCCCGGCCCCCGGGCGTGGTCCGCCGAGGGGGACGGGGCGGTGGCGTCAGGCGGTCGCCGTCGGCGGGGTGGCCGGTCTGCCGAGCGCGAGGGCGAAGCCGCGCTCGGTGTCGGTGCCGCGCTGGTCCTCGGTGCCGCGCCGGTCCTCGGAGCCACGCCGGTCCTCGGCGGCGCGGCGGACGCGGTCCGGACCGGTGTCGCCGAGGTCACGGACACGACGTACCCGGGTTGCGCAGCCGGTCCGCCCGGCCGTCCGGCGTACGTCGCGCACCGGGCGGCCGGCGAGGGAGAAATCCGCGGTGTCCACCACCGCCTCGTCGCCGGGTTCGAGGACGTCCAGGCCGGTCTCCCGGGTCCACACCCGGCGGCCGGTATCGGAGCAGCCCATGACGGCGGGGGTCCAGGAGTGGGCGCGGGCCTCGTCCATGAAGCGTTCGATGGCGCCGGGCCATGCCTCGGCGTCGCCGACGGGGTCGCCGTCGGCGAGCATGACGCCGGAGACGACGCGGTAGGTGACGGCGGCCTTGCCGCTGGGGGAGAAGACGACGGCCGTGTCGCGGCACAGGGCGCGGTGGCCGAGCGCGACGCGACCGCCGTGCCGCTCCAGCAGGGCGCGCAGCCGGGTCTCGTCCTCGGGGGTGAGACGGGTGCCGGCGTGGCGGGGGCGCAGGGCGAGGTGGAGCGTGGTGAGGGCGGTGAGCAGGCCGAGAGCGCCGAGGGAGAGGGCGACCGTCCAGGAGGCGGTGCCGCGGTAGCCGACCGGGCCGTCGAGGCCGAGCAGCCCGTACAGGACGTGGCTGAGCCGGTCGGCCAGGCTGGGGTCGCCGATCGTGGCGCCCGGGTGGGCGCTGACCACGACCAGGCCGAGGGCGAGCGAGAAGGCGCCCATGAGAACGAAGTGGGCGAGCGCCCGCGGGCGGTCGCGCGGGTCGGGCGGGGCGGCGAACCGGTCGCGGTGGCGCAGCAGCGGCCAGAGCAGTCCCAGCGGGACGAGCAGGCCGAGGACGGAGCCGCGGTGGGCGAACTGGGCGAGGGCGCCGATCGGCAGCAGGGCGACGGTGGCGCGCCAGGCCGGGCGCCGGCCGCGTTCGAGGCCGTGGGTGAGCAGGAGCAGCAGGACGCCCGCGCTGAGCGAGAGGGCAGCCGCGAACGGGCCGACGGCGCTCGGCAGTACGTCGGGGAGGGTGTGGATTCGGCTGTATCGGAAGCGGGGGAAAACGCCCGCCGCGATGTCCAGCAGGCCCACCAGGACACCCGCGCGGGCGGCGAGGACGGGGACGGACTCGGGGCGGGGACCGCCGGGCAGGTGCCGTGTGCGGAAGGGCGGGGCCGTGTCGGTGCCCGGCATGTCCTGTTCTTCCCTGGCAGTCATCGCTTCCCGTGGTTCCGCGAGAGGGCTCGGTACCGGTGCCGATCCGGGCATCCGCCGACATTGCGCCCTCTAGGACGACGAGTTCGACACGGAGGTTCACTCGCTGTAGGCGCCGGGCGCAACGGGGCCGACGGTGCCCGTGGGGCGGCGTGAATTCCTGATGCGCTGTGAAGGCCAGGGCATGGCCGAGTTTTTGTGACCCAAGGCACCATGACGTGCCTACGCGCGGTAAGTTTCTGGCCATGCCACGTGGACGTCACCGCCATTCCCCGCCTCTGCACAGGCTGCTGCCTCCGTCGGCGATCGCAGGCGTGTCCGCTGTCTGCGCTCTCGGCCCCTGGGTGTTCACGGAAGCGGTACTGCTGCGCGGTCTCGCCGCGGTCGCCGCGGTCACCGCGGTCACCAGTGCCGTCGTCATGCGCCGTTGGGACACGCAGGCGGGCAAGCAGGTCGCCGACCTCACGCGCGCGCGTGCGAGCGACGACTGGCGCCACGAGGAACGGGTCGCCGAACTGGAGTCCGACCTGGACGAGTCGCGCGAGCTGCGCGGCAAGCTGGAGCAGCGGCTGCGGGCGAAGCGGGCGGAACTGGCGAAGCTGCGCAACGAGCACGCGTCGCTGCTGCGCCGGTACGCCACCGCGGAGACCGAGCGGGCCACGGCCCTGGAGGGCCGCCGCCTGCTGGAGATAGAGGCGACCACCCCGGCGCGTGCCGCGCTGCCGCCCGCGCCGGTGCCGCGCCAGGCCGAGCCCGAGCGGAGCGAGGCCGCGGGGGAGCGGGCAGAGGCCGCGGAGGAGCGGACCGAGCCCGTCGAGGAGCGGACCGATGCCGCCGAGGCGGAGCACGCGCGCGAGGACGAGCACGCGCGCGAGGACGAGGCGAAGACCCTCGCGGTGTTCTCCCCCGAGGGCTCCCGGCTGTTCCTGCGGGCGAACGCGGCCCTGGACCGCCTGACCGAGGACCCCGTGGAGGAGCCCGCGGGCAAGGCCGGCGTCACCACCGCCGAGAAGCCGGAGACCCCCGGGAACCCCGAAGGGCCCGACGGTCCCGGCGGGCCCGGTGAGCGCCCCGCCGACGAGGCATCGGAGGACGAGGCGCAGGGGAAGTCCGAGGCGGCCGACGAGCACGAGCGCGCGGCCGCCGCCCCCGAGACCACCGAGCAGCCGGAGCCCGCTTCCACGCAGGAGCACTCGGCCGCTTCCGTGCAGGAGGACTCCGCCGCTTCGACGGAAGAGCACTCCGCCGAGGACGCCCCCGAGACCCCCGCCGCCGCCGACGCTCCCGCCGCCCGCTCGGCCGGGATGCTCCCCGCGCCCCGGCCGGCCGCCGCGCTGCCCGTGCGGCAGACCCGCGGGCACTTCACCGTCCCGACCGCCGTGGCCGTCGTCCCGGGGGCTCCCGCCCGACGCCAGGCGGTGCAGGGCGGATTCGACTTCTTCGGCACGCAGAAGTCCGAGTCCGCGGCGCTGGAGGCCGTGCAGAACGAGGACCTCGCCGACGTCGTCGGCCAGGAGGCTCTGGACCTGCACAAGGCCGAGGCCGAGGCACGGTTCAGGCCCGCCGACGAGAGCACCAGGGCCGTCGGCCAGGTGATCGACCTGACGGCGCACGACGAGACCGAGCAGATCGACGTCCAGCGACTGCGCAGCGCGGTCTCCTGACGCCGCCTCACGACACGCGAAGGGCGCCCCGCATCGGCGGGGCGCCCTTCGCGCGTTCCTGGCGCCCTTCCCGCCCCGGCGCCGCAGCGCCTTCGGGCCGCCGCGCCTTCGTGTTCCGGCCCAGGACGCCATCCGGCGTTCCGGCCTAGGACGCCATCCAGCGGTCGGGCCCCGCGACCCGGCGGCCGGTCCGGGACCGCTCCGCCTGCGCGTGCAGCAGCAGTTCGGCCTCCCGTGCGTCCCGCAGCCGAGCCGGGACGCTTTTGTCGGCCCCGGTGTCCACGTGTACGTCGGCGAGCCGCCACAGGCGCTGCCAGGGCCCCTGGGTGAGCCGTACGCTCTGCACCTTCGCGTGCGGGACGAGGGCGAGGCTGCGGCGCAGCAGCCCGTGCCGGGCGGCGAACACCGTGTCGGTGACCAGGAGTCCGTGTCCGCGCCACCACAGCGGCACGCACCGGCCCGCGCGGCGCGGCGGCCGCGACAGCGCCGCGTACGGCGGCACGGTCACTCCGGGCAGCACGCGGGCGACGAGCGGCTCGGCGATCTCGCGCGGGGCGACCGGCAGCAGCACGGAGTTGGAGGACCCGGCCACGTCCAGCTCCACGCGCACCCAGCCGCGGCGGCGCCACAGCAGCGGCTCGACGATCCGTACGGTCTGCACGCGGCCCGGCGGCACCGTCTCGTGGCTGCGGTCCAGCAGCCCGCGGTCGATGCGCAGCCCGTCCGGGGACTCGGCGAGCGTCCAGTCGTAGTCGGCGACGAACCGTCCCACGCTGCTCGCGCCCGCCGCGCCCAGCAGCGGCAGCGCGGTCGCCAGGACCGTCCACACGTTGTGGGTGGCCAGCCACAGCAGCGGCGGCACGACGAGCGCGGCGATCAGGGCGCCCCAGGTCGCGCCGGTCAGCAGCAGCGAGACCGCGAGCACTCCTGGGGGCGTGCGCAGCAGTTCGCGCGCCGGTGCCTCGCCGACCTCGTGCGCCGTCTCGGGCGCGAACCCGGCGGCGCGCGCGAGCAGTTCCGCGCGCAGGGCACGCGCGTCGCGCTCTCCGAGAAAGGCCAGTTCGTCCTTCTTGTCGGCGCCCACGACGTCGAGTCTGAGTTTCGCCACGCCCGCGATCCGGGCGAGCAGCGGCCGGGTCACGTCGATGGCCTGGATGCGTTCCAGCCGGATGTGCGCGGTGCGCCGGAAGACCAGTCCTGTCCGGATGCGCAGCTCGCTGTCGGTGACCGCGAAGTGTGTGTACCACCAGGTCAGGAAGCCGTAGAGGGAAGCCGCGGGGATGACCACGGCGAGCGCGATCAGCAGCGTGGTGGTGGTCAGCCGCTCCAGCTGGCGCTGCGCCTGGCCCGGGTCGTGCACGGCCCAGCCGACGATCACGGCGATCGGCGCCCAGGCCCGCCGCAGTGGTGTGACGGGGTGCAGCCGCCGCTCGCCGAGGGCCGCCCCGGGGGCGGCGACGGCTGCCTCGGGGTGGGTGTCGCGTTCGGTTCCGTGCTGCTGCCGCCGCGCGCCCTCCTCGGCGCCCGGCGCGGTCACAGCCCCGCCGATCGGGCCTCGCCCAGCTCGGTGAGCCGGTCCCGCAGCCGTTCCGCCTCGGCCGGGTCGAGGCCGGGGATGGTGGCGTCGGTCGCGGCGGCCGCGGTGTGCAGCTGGACGCTGGCCAGCCCGAAGTGCCGTTCGACGGGCCCGGAGGTCACCTCGACCAGTTGCATACGGCCGTACGGGACCACCGTGACCTTGCGCCACATCACTCCCCGGCTGATCAGCAGGTCGTCGGCGCGCTCGGCGTAGCGCCAGGACCGCCAGTTGCGGCCGGTCAGCACCCAGCCCCAGACCAGGAGTGCCAGCGGGAGCAGGGCGAACGCCGCCCAGGGCGGTCCGGCGGCCAGGCCCAGCAGCAGGCCCAGGCCCAGGCCCAGGATTCCCAGCCACACCACCAGCAGCAGGCGCCGCATCCGCAGCAGTCCCGGCGGCAGCGCGGTCCACACCGGCTCGGCCTCGCGCGGCTGTGTGTCTTCCCGGCTCCCCGTCTCCATACGGCCAGCCTACGTAGGAGAGACTGTGTCCATGACTCCTCAGACGGAGACCATGGTCGGAATCGGCGGCGCCGCGGAGAGCACCGACATGGTGCTCAACATCGGCCCCCAGCACCCGTCGACGCATGGTGTGCTGCGGCTCAAGCTCGTCCTGGACGGTGAGCGCATCACGAGCGCGGAGCCGGTGATCGGCTATATGCACCGGGGCGCGGAGAAGCTGTTCGAGGCGCGCGACTACCGCCAGATCATCATGCTCGCCAACCGCCACGACTGGCTGTCGGCGTTCTCCAACGAGCTGGGCGTCGTCCTCGCGGTGGAGCGGATGCTCGGCATGGAGGTGCCCGAGCGCGCGGTGTGGACCCGTACCCTGCTGGCGGAGCTGAACCGGGTGCTCAACCACCTGATGTTCCTCGGCTCCTACCCGCTCGAGCTGGGCGGCATCACGCCGGTCTTCTACGCGTTCCGGGAGCGCGAGGTCCTCCAGAACGTCATGGAGGAGGTCTCCGGCGGGCGGATGCACTACATGTTCAACCGCGTCGGCGGCCTGAAGGAGGACCTGCCCGCGGGCTGGGCCACCCGCGCGCGCGGCGCGGTCGCCGCCGTGCGCTCGCGCATGGACGTCTTCGACGACCTGGTCCTCGGCAACGAGATCTTCCGGGGGCGCACGCGAGGCGTCGGCGAGCTCACCCCGCAGGCCGTGCACGCCTACGGCGTCAGCGGTCCGATCGCACGCGCCTCCGGCGTCGACTTCGACCTGCGCCGCGACGAGCCGTATCTGGCGTACGGCGAGCTCCAGGACACCCTGAAGGTGGTCACCCGTGAGGAGGGCGACTGCCTCGCCCGCTTCGAGTGCCTGCTGGCGCAGACCCACAACGCCCTCGACCTGGCGGACGCCTGTCTGGACCGGCTCGCCCAGCTGGCGCCCGGCCCGATCAACCAGCGGCTGCCGAAGGTCCTGAAGGCGCCCGAGGGGCACACCTACGCCTGGACCGAGAACCCGCTCGGCATCAACGGCTACTACCTCGTCAGCAAGGGCGAGAAGACGCCGTACCGGCTGAAGCTGCGCTCGGCCTCGTACAACAACATCCAGGTGCTGACCGAGCTGCTGCCGGGCACGCTGGTGGCGGACATGGTGGCGATCCTGGGGTCGATGTTCTTCGTGGTCGGGGACATCGACAAGTAGGCCCTACGGGTCGGTGGTGCGGGCCCGGAGGCCGGCGACGGCGTCCGGTGGCGCGTGCCCGGAGGCTGGCGCGGGGCCGGAGGGGCGGGCCGGGAGGCCGGCGAGGGCGTCCGGTGGCGCGGGCCGCGACGCCCGGCGGGGCTCAGGCGGTGGCCGGGACGTCAGGCGGTCGCCTCGGCGAGCGGGTCCGGGATGCCGACCGGCTGGACCAGCCAGCCGAAGTCGCCGAAGCCGCCCGGCGCGGTGAGTTCCGCGGCCTCCCCGGCGCTCGCGAGGGCGCGCACGTACTCGGCGGGGCTGGTGGAGGCGAGCGCGAGTGAGGGGCGTGCGCCGGTGACGCCGAGTACGCGCAGAGCGGCACGCTGGGTGGTCACCTGCCCGCCCGGAAGCACACACGCGTCCAGCGCCACATGCGCCGTGACATCGCAGGACCCGTCCGGCACGGGCGCCGTCTCGCGCCCCTCACGGAAGCCGGTCAGCGTCCCGAACAGGGGGCGCGCGTCGGCGGTGTGCGCGTAGTCCACGGCCACCGCGAGCCCCCGCCGCAGGTGCCCGACCGCCTCCGCCCAGGCCGTGTCGCGGGGCAGCCCGATCTCGGCCCGCCACCCCTCCTCGCCCGGCAGCGCCCACCACCGCTCCAGCCACCGCGCCTCCGCGCCCGTGACGGGCTCCCCGAGTCGTTCGGCGCCGTCCCGGCGCACGAGGACCAGCCGGGGCACGCCCGCGGAGTCCACCTCGGCGATCTCGACGGGGACGTTGTCCAGCCACTCGTTCGCGAACAGCAGCCCGGTGACGTCCGTCGGCGGCTCGGCGTGCCACTCGATCCGGGGATCCAGCCCCGGCGGGCGCGCGGCGATCTCGACGGCGTGCACGCGCGCGCGTGCGGCCACCTCGGCGGGCAGCGCGGCGATCACCCCGGCGGCCAGCTCGCCCCGGCCCGCGGCCATGTCGACGAAGTCCAGCCGGTCCGGGTGCCCCAGCGCCTCGTCGACCCGGCACAGCAGCAGGGCCACGGCCCGCGCGAACAGCGCGGAGGCGTGCACGGAGGTCCGGAAGTGCCCGGCGGGCCCCTCCGGGCGGCGGTAGAAGCCCTCCGGCCCGTACAGCGCGTGCCGCGTCGCCGCCCGCCACCCGAGCCACTCGGCGGCCCACCCGTCACCGGGACCCGCGCCCCGCGTCTCCCGCCACACCTCGTCGTCCACGACGCAAGGCTAAGACGAAGCCCATGGACCGAGGCTAGGCGTACAGGAGAACGAGGCCTCCACCTTGCGGAGTACGCGCGGCGGGCACGGATCGGCCCTCCGGTTGACCCGGGCACACATCCGTCTTCCCTACTCTGGGTTACGTGCAGCGTCTCTATGACTTCCTCCGCAGGCACCCGACCGGGGTCGACACCTTCTGGGCGATCGTCCTGTTCGGGCTGTCCGTCGCGAGCGGAGCGGTCGAGCGGACCGACGGGAGGAACGAGCTCTGGCTCGTCGTCCCCGTGACGCTGCTGCTGTGCGTCACGGTCGCGCTGCGCCGCCGTATGCCGGAGAACATGCTGGTCCTGGCCGCGGTCGTCGGTGTCGCCCAGCTCGCCCTGAACGTGTCGACGATGCTCGCGGACTTCGCCCTGCTGGTGATCGTCTACACCGTCGCCGCCACCGGCGCGAGCTGGGCCCGCCGCTTCGGCCTGGCCGCCGGACTGGTCGCGGCGCCGCTGGCCCAGATGCGCTGGCCCGACAGCGAGGCGAGCGCGCTCGGCAACGTGGCGATCGCGGTCTTCCAGACCGTGCCGTTCGCGCTGGCCTGGGTGCTCGGCGACTCGCTGCGCACCCGCCGCGCCTACTTCGCGCAGCTGGAGGAGCGCGCGGCCCGGCTGGAGAAGGAGCGCGAGGCACAGGCGAAGGTCGCCGTCGCCGCCGAGCGCGCCCGGATCGCCCGCGAACTGCACGATGTCGTCGCGCACAACGTCTCGGTGATGGTCGTCCAGGCCGACGGCGCCGCCTACGTCCTCGACGCCGCGCCCGACCAGGCGAAGAAGGCCCTGGAGACCATCTCCTCCACCGGCCGCCAGGCCCTCGCCGAGATGCGCCGCCTGCTGGGCGTGCTGCGCACCGGCGAGCACCAGGAGGCCGGGGAGTACGTGCCGCAGCCCGACGTCGAGCAGATCGAGGAGCTCGTCGAGCAGTGCCGCGGCTCCGGGCTGCCCGTCGACTTCAAGATCGAGGGCACCCCGCGACCACTGCCCAGCGGCGTCGAGCTCACGGCGTACCGCATCGTGCAGGAGGCGCTCACCAACACCCGCAAGCACGGCGGCGCGAACGCCGGCGCCAGCGTGCGCCTGGTCTACTTCGACGACGGCCTCGGCCTGCTCGTCGAGGACGACGGCAAGGGCGCCCCGCACGAGCTGTACGAGGACGGCGGCGTCGACGGCCGGGGCCACGGCCTGATCGGCATGCGCGAGCGGGTCGGCATGGTCGGCGGCACCCTGGACGCCGGCCCGCGGCCGGGCGGAGGATTCCGCATCAGCGCCCTGCTGCCGCTCAAACCGGCCCACTGAGACCTGTCGTACGCCCCGCGGCCGACACCCCGTAGGACCCAGCCGACCCCCGCAAGACGGAAGAGGACCCGATGACGATCCGCGTGATGCTCGTCGACGACCAGGTGCTGCTGCGCACCGGATTCCGGATGGTGCTCGCCGCACAGCCGGACATGGAGGTCGTCGCGGAGGCGGGCGACGGCGTCGAGGCCCTCCAGGTGCTGCGCTCGACCGATGTCGACGTGGTGCTGATGGACGTCCGGATGCCGAAGCTGGACGGCGTCGAGACCACCCGGCGCATCTGTTCCGAGCCCGAGCCGCCGAAGGTGCTGATCCTGACCACCTTCGACCTCGACGAGTACGCCTTCTCCGGGCTGAAGGCGGGCGCCTCCGGTTTCATGCTCAAGGACGTGCCGCCCGGTGAACTCCTCGCCGCCATCCGCTCCGTGCACAGCGGCGACGCGGTCGTGGCCCCCTCCACCACCCGGCGGCTGCTGGACCGGTTCGCGCCGATGCTGCCCACCGGCGGGCGCGAACTCCAGCACAAGGAGCTGGAGCGGCTCACCGAGCGCGAGCGCGAGGTCATGATCCTCGTCGCGCAGGGACTGTCCAACGGTGAGATCGCCGCCCGGCTCGTGCTGTCCGAGGCGACCGTGAAGACGCACGTCGGACGCATCCTGACCAAGCTCGGCCTGCGCGACCGCGTACAGGTGGTCGTGCTGGCCTACGAGACCGGGCTGGTGCGGGCCGGCGGACACGGCTGACGTACGCGCGGCGCCCCGGTACGGTCTGCGCATGCTCCTGTGGATCAACGGCCCCTTCGGGGGCGGCAAGACACAGACCGCACACGAGATACACCGCCGGCTGCCGGGCAGCGTCGTCTGCGACCCCGAGCACGCCGGGTTCGGCCTGCGCCGCATGCTCCCGCCCGGACTGCGCGGGGACTTCCAGGAGCTGACGTCCTGGCGCACCGGCGTCGTCGAGGTCCTCGACCTCGCCCTGACCAAGCACGACGGGGTGGTGATCGCGCCGATGACGGTCACCGACCCCGGCTGCTTCGCCGAGACCGTCGGGCGCCTGCGCGAACTCGGCCACCCCGTGCACCACTTCACGCTGCTCGCCCAGCGCGAGACCGTACTGAAACGGCTGCGCGAGCGGGGGTTCGGCCATCTCCCGCGGTACGTCGCAGGGAGGAACGCGGGGCTGCGCCGGGAGAGCTGGGCCGTCTCCCGGCTCGACCACTGCCTGGAGCGGCTGAGCGAGCCGGAGTTCGCCGAGCATCTGTGGACCGACCACACGACCGTGCCCAAGACCGCCGACCGCATCGCCGTCCTGGCCGGGCTGACGCTGCGGCGCAACAACGAGGGCGCGCTGCGGACGCGGGTACGTCAAGCCTGGGTGGGGCTGCGGCACATCCGCTTCGACTGAGCCCGGGCCGCTCCCGCCGCGGCCTTGCTCAGCGGAGGATGCCCTCCAGGAAGTCGCTGCCGAGCCGGGCCACCACGGCGACGTCCAGCTGGTGCAGGACGTACCGCCCGCGTCGGCGCGTGGTGACCAGCCCCGCCTTCTTCAGCACCCCGAGGTGCCGGGATATCTCGGGCGCGGTCATGCCGTGCACCTGGGCCAGGTCGCTGGTGGTGTACGCGCTGCGGGCCAGATGACGGCACAGGCGCATCCGCACGGGGTGGGACAGCGCGGTCATCCGCAACGTCAGCTCCTCGACCGACGGCGGCGAGGTCAGCTCGGGCGAGCCGACGGGGTAGTGCAGCACCGGCTGCCAGCCCGCGCGGTGCAGCACCGACAGATGGGGCCTGCCGAGGCTGGTCGGCATCAGGAGCAGGCCGTCGGGCCCGGCCGACGTACGTCCTTCGAGCACCTTGTCCACGACGATCCGGCCGCCGCGCTCGTCCAGGGAGACGGCCGGGGACACCGCGGCCAGCGCCGGTGCCAGGCCGCGGCGGCGCAGCAGCTCGGTCTTGTGCCGGGCGTCGGCCGCCAGCTGGTGGCTCAGCCGGGACCAGGCCGCCGCGAAGAAGGCCTCGTCGCAGTCCTCCAGGAAGCGGCGCAGCCACGCGCGCACGGCGGGCGGGTCGTCCAGCAGCCGCTGGGTGAAGCGCACCTGCTGCGGCCCGCGCGCGACGGCCGTCTCCAGGGCCCGGCGGCGCACCTCGGGGTCGCTGAGCACCAGCGGCGGCGGGTCGTCGGACGGGGACAGGCACACGAACTCCAGTGCCGCGTCCACGAACTGCTCGTCGGTCAGCTTGTCGAGCTGGTCCAGCTCCTCGGCGAGCGTCGCGCCCGGCAGGGTGCCGCCGGGCAGGCCCGCGAACGGCATGAACACGTCCGAGAACGTCGTCCGCCACAGGAAGTCGGCCTCGCACATCCGGTCGGCCAGATGCGGGTCCAGGCGGGCGGTCACGCCGGTGGCCCACGCCTGGAGGCCGGGGTGGTGGGCCGGTTCGGACAGGGCGTGCAGCGCCATGCCGAGCTCGGCCAGCGGGGCGGTCACGAAGACCACCCTGTCCGTCCGCAGCCCGGTGATGTCGATGCTCACGCTCATGGCCCCATGGTGCACCCGGCCACTGACAACGCCGCCGCCGATTGACGGGCCCCGTCAATCGGGCCGGCCCCCCTCGCCGGGGCTGGTGGTCGTCCGTCCCTCGCCGGCCCTAGCGGTTGCCTGTCCTCGCCGCCGGGGCTAGCGGTCGCCCGCCTCCGGCAGCCGCGCGGCGAACTCCCGTGCCGCCCGCCGTACGTCGTCCGCCGTCCACTCCAGGCCCGCCGAGCGCACGGTGACCTCGGTGAGGGCCAGCTCCGGCCCGCCCGGCTGCCAGCCGCCGGCGAACAGCATCGTGCCGGTCTCCTCGGCCTGGCGCACGGCGGCCTCCGCGAGCACCTCGGGGGCGTACGGCAGCCAGACCTGGAACTCATGGGTGTGCGGCACCCCGGGGTGCACCCGGGCCCACGGCACACCAGCCCCGGCGAGGCCCTCACGCAGCGCGGCCGCGACCACGCGCGCGTGCCGGACGTACTCCGGCAGCCGGGGCAGCTCGCGCTCCAGTCCGATCAGCGCGGACAGGGCCGTCGGGAACTGCTGGAAGGCCAGCCCGCCGTAGCGGTGCCGCCAGGTCTTCGCCTCCTCGACGAGGGAGTCCGGGCCCGCGAGCGCGGCGCCGCCGAAGCCGTCCAGGGACTTGTAGAAGGACACGTAGACGCTGTCCGCGAGGCCGGCGATCTCGTCCAGGGGGCGGCCGAAGTGCTCGGTGGACTCCCACAGGCGCGCCCCGTCGAAGTGCACCACCGCCTCGCGCTCGCGCGCCGCGTCGACCAGTTCGCCGAGCTCCTCCCAGCCCGGCAGCAGGAAACCGGCGTCCCTGAGGGGGAGCTCCAGCATCAGCGCCCCGAAGGGCTCCTCGAAGTCACGCACCTCGGCGGCCGTCGGCTGCCGCGACTCGGACGTCAGTCGCACCGGCCGCAGCCCGCTGACCCGGCTGAACGCCTGCCGCTCGTGCACCTCGGGGTGGGCCAGCCCGTGCAGCGCGACCGCGGCGTCGCCGGTGCGGCCCGCCCAGCAGCGCAGGGCCACCTGCTGGGCCATCGTGCCGGTGGGGAAGAACGCGGCCGCCTCGTGGCCCAGCAGGGAGGCGACCCGCGCCTCCAGGGCCTCCACGATCCGGTCGCCGTACATGTCGGCGGTCTCGTCCAGGTCGTACGCCTCGGCGCCGGCCTCCTGGAGCCATGTCAGCCGCTCGCGGAGCGACTTCCCGAAGCCCGCGCGGGACAGCACCCGCCGGGCCTCGCGGTGGGCCGCGCGCCGCCGCTCGCGCAAGGCCTCCGGCCCCGATCGGGTGTCCTGTCCGTCCTCGTGCCGCGCCACGTCGCTCATGGGGCGGATCATCTCGTCATCCGCGGGGGCACGGCACAGGGATTTTCCCGGTCCCGCCGTCCGGAGGGGGGCGAAGGCCCTCCCCGCGCGGACGCCTGCCGCCCGTGTGCGGAGCCTCGGGCGGGTTCGCGAAGACCGCGTGGGGAAACCCACAGCCTGTGGATGACCGGGGACCCCTCGAACCGATCGCGTTAACATGACGAGAAATCGTCCGGTACCCAGAGCGGACTGGAACGGGAAGGCCACCGTCGCGTGAGTACAGTCCAACAACCAGACCCCAGGGACCGCCCCGCACGGCTCACCGTGGGCGTCGTCGGCGCCGGCCGGGTGGGCCCCGCGCTCGCCGCGTCCCTCCGGCTCGCCGGGCACCGGCCCGTCGCCGTCTCCGCGGTCTCCGACGCCTCCCGCCGCCGCGCGGCGGAACTGCTGCCCGACGTCGCCGTCGTGCCGCCCGCCGAGGTGCTCCAGCGGTCCGACCTGGTGCTGCTCACCGTCCCCGACGACACCCTGCCCGGCCTGGTGGAGGGCCTCGCCGAGACCGGCGCCGTACGCCCCGGCCAGCTCCTCGTGCACACCTCCGGCCGCTACGGCGCCAAGGTGCTCGACCCCGCCACGCGCGCGGGCGCCCTGCCGCTCGCCCTGCACCCGGCGATGACCTTCACCGGCACCGCCGTCGACGTACAGCGCCTGGCCGGCTGCTCCTTCGGCGTCACCGCCCCCGACGAGCTGCGGCTGGCCGCCGAGGCCCTGGTCATCGAGATGGGCGGCGAGCCGGAGTGGATCGCCGAGCAGAACCGCCCGCTCTACCACGCGGCCCTCGCCCTGGGCGCCAACCACCTGGTCACCCTGGTCGCCCAGAGCATGGAACTGCTGCGCACCGCCGGTGTCGCCGCCCCCGACCGGATGCTCGGACCGCTCCTCGGCGCCGCCCTCGACAACGCCCTGCGCTCCGGCGACGCCGCCCTGACCGGGCCCGTCGCGCGCGGGGACGCGGGCACGGTCGCCGCCCACGTCACCGAGCTGCGCAAGCACGCCCCGCAGACCGTGGCCGGCTATCTGGCCATGGCCCGCGCCACCGCGGACCGCGCGCTGGCCGGCGGACTGCTCAAGCCGGAACTCGCCGAGGACCTGCTCGGCGTACTCGCCGACGAGGCCGAGAGCTACGGCGCCGAAGGAGACGCCCGATGACCACCACCCTGCTGCGCACCGCCGCCGAACTGTCCGCACGCGCGCGTGGCGGCCGCCGCGCCGTCGTGATGACCATGGGCGCCCTGCACGAGGGCCACGCCACGCTCGTCCGCGCCGCCCGCGAGGCCGCCGGGCCGGACGGCGAGGTCGTGGTCACGGTCTTCGTCAACCCGCTCCAGTTCGGCCAGGGCGAGGACCTCGACCGCTACCCGCGCACCCTGGACGCCGACCTGAAGATCTCCGAACAGGCCGGCGCGGACGTCGTCTTCGCACCCTCCGTCGAGGAGGTCTACCCCGGCGGCGAACCCCAGGTACGGATCAGCGCGGGCCCCATGGGCGAACGCCTGGAAGGCGCCTCCCGGCCCGGCCACTTCGACGGCATGCTCACCGTCGTCGCCAAGCTGCTCCACCTCACCCGGCCCGACCTCGCCCTCTTCGGCCAGAAGGACGCCCAGCAACTCGCCCTCATCCGGCGCATGGTCCGCGACCTCAACTTCGGCATGGAGATCGTCGGCGTGCCGACCGTGCGCGAGGACGACGGCCTCGCGCTGTCCAGCCGCAACCGCTACCTCTCCGCGCCCGAGCGCCGCACCGCGCTCGCCCTGTCCCGCGCGCTGTTCGCCGGCCGCGACCGGCACGCCGCCCAGGAGGCGCTGCGCGCCCGCGCCCTGGAGGTGCCCGCGCCGCCCGCGCGCGCGGAGGCGCTCAGCGCCCTCGGGGAGTCCCGCGCCGCCGCCGACGCGCACGCCGTCGCGCAGGCCGTGCCCGGCGCCGCGGCCGCCGTCCGCCAGGCCGCCCGTCTGGTCCTGGACGACGCCGCCCGTCTGGTCCCGCCGCTGACCCTCGACTACCTCGCGCTCGTCGACCCCGCCGACTTCACCGAGATCGACGACGACTTCACCGGCGAGGCCGTCCTCGCCGTCGCCGCCCGGGTCGGGACGACCCGGCTGATCGACAATCTCCCCCTCACCTTCGGAGCCGCCTCGTGACCACCACAGGCATACGACTGCACGCGCCCGCGCCCGGCTGGTCGATCGACGCGGACGTGGTCGTCGTGGGCTCCGGCGTCGCGGGCCTGACCGCCGCCCTGCGCTGCCAGGCCGCGGGCCTGACCACCGTCGTGGTCACCAAGGCCCGCCTGGACGACGGCTCCACCCGCTGGGCGCAGGGCGGCATCGCCGCGGCCCTCGGCGAGGGCGACACCCCCGAACAGCACCTGGACGACACCCTCGTCGCCGGCGCCGGACTCTGTGACGAGGACGCCGTGCGCATCCTCGTCACCGAGGGCCCCGACGCCGTGCACCGGCTCATCGCCACCGGCGCCGAGTTCGACACCGACGACGAGGGCGGCATCGAGCTCACCCGCGAGGGCGGCCACCACCGCCGCCGCATCGCCCACGCGGGCGGCGACGCGACCGGCGCCGAGATCTCCCGCGCGCTCGTCGAGGCGGTCAACGGAGTGATGCCGTCGGGCACACGGGCGCGTGGCCTTCGCACGATCGAGAACGCGCTCGTCCTCGACCTGCTCACCGACGCCGACGGCCGCACCGCCGGAGTCACCCTGCACGTCATGGGCGAGGGCCAGCACGACGGCGTGGGCGCCGTGCACGCCCCCGCGGTCGTCCTCGCGACCGGCGGCATGGGCCAGGTCTTCTCCGCCACCACCAACCCGTCCGTCTCCACCGGCGACGGCGTCGCCCTCGCGCTGCGCGCCGGCGCCGAGGTCTCCGACCTGGAGTTCGTCCAGTTCCACCCGACCGTGCTGTTCCTCGGCGCCGACGCCGAGGGGCAGCAGCCGCTCGTCTCCGAGGCCGTACGCGGCGAGGGCGCCCACCTCGTCGACGCCGACGGCGTGCGCTTCATGGTTGGGCAGCACGAACTGGCCGAGCTGGCGCCCCGCGACATCGTCGCCAAGGGCATCATGCGCCGCATGCAGGAGCAGGACGCCGAGCACATGTTCCTCGACGCCCGGCACTTCGGCGCCGAGATGTGGGAGCACCGCTTCCCGACGATCCTCGCCGCCTGCCGCGCCCACGGCATCGACCCCGTCACCGCACCCATCCCCATCGCCCCGGCCGCCCACTACGCCTCCGGCGGCGTACGCACCGACTCCCGGGGCCGCACCACCGTGCCCGGCCTCTACGCGTGCGGCGAGGTCGCCTGCACCGGCGTGCACGGCGCCAACCGGCTCGCCTCCAACTCCCTGCTGGAGGGCCTGGTCTACGCCGAGCGCATCGCCGGCGACATCACCGCCCGGCACGCGGAGAACCGGCTCCACGCGCGCGTGCCCGCGCCGGTGCCCCACCCCGAGGTCCCGGCGCACCCCCTGCAGGCCGCCGAGGCCCGGTTCGCCATCCAGCGGGCCATGACCGCCGGCGCGGGCGTCCTGCGTTCCGCCGGCTCCCTCGACCGGGCCGCCGAGCAGCTCCAGCGGCTGCACGCCGACGCCCGTGACGCCCTCGACGAGAACGGCAAGACCGCCGAGCCCGGCGTCGACACCTGGGAGGCCACCAACCTCCTGTGCGTCGCCCGTGTCCTGGTCGCCGCCGCCCGGCTGCGTGAGGAGACCCGCGGCTGCCACTGGCGCGAGGACCGGGCCGACCGGGACGACACGGCCTGGCGCCGCCATATCGTCGTACGGCTCAATCCCGACCGCACGCTCGCCGTGCACACCACCGACACCGCAGACTTTCCCCCGACCCGGCAGCCCCAGCCCTCTCAGGAGCAGTGACAGAAGTGAGCGACACCGACCTTCCCCTCGTCCAAGAAGGCGGCTGCGGCGACGGCTGCGCCTGCGGCGCCGACGAGGAGTACCCGGAGAGCGGGCTCGACCCCGCCCTCGCGCAGCTGCTCGCCGACGCCGGGCTCGACCCGCTCGAGGTCGAGGACATCGCCAACGTGGCGATCCAGGAGGACCTGGCCGGCGGCGTCGACGTCACCACCGACGCCACCATCCCCGAGGACGCCGTCGCCACCGCCGACTTCGTCGCCCGTGAGGCCGGCGTCGTCGCCGGCCTGCGCGTCGCCGAGGCCGTCGTCTCCGTCGTCGCCACCGACGAGTTCGAGGTCGAACGCCACGTCGAGGACGGCGAGCAGGTGGACGCCGGGCAGAAGCTGCTGTCCGTCACCACCCGCACCCGCGACCTGCTCACCGCCGAGCGCAGCGCGCTGAACCTGATGTGCCGTCTGTCGGGCATCGCCACCGCCACGCGCGCGTGGGCCGACGCCCTGGAGGGCACCGGCGCCCGCGTCCGCGACACCCGCAAGACCACGCCCGGGCTGCGCTCGCTGGAGAAGTTCGCCGTGCGCTGCGGCGGCGGCGTCAACCACCGCATGTCCCTGTCGGACGCCGCGCTCGTCAAGGACAACCACGTCGTCGCCGCCGGTGGCGTCGCCCAGGCCTTCAAGGCCGTCCGCGAGGCCTTCCCCGAGGTGCCGATCGAGGTCGAGGTCGACACCCTGCACCAGCTGCGCGAGGTCCTCGACGCGGGGGCCGACCTGATCCTGCTCGACAACTTCACCCCCGGTGAGTGCGAGGAGGCCGTCGCCCTCGTCGGCGGCCGCGCCGCGCTGGAGGCCTCGGGGCGGCTGACCCTGGCCAACGCCCGCGCGTACGCGGAGACCGGCGTGGACTTCCTCGCCGTCGGCGCGCTCACGCACTCCTCGCCGATCCTCGACATCGGCCTCGACCTGCGCGCGGCGGAGTAAGGGAGCGGTACCGGCCATGCTGCTGACGATCGACGTGGGCAACACGCACACCGTGCTCGGCCTGTTCGACGGGGAGGACATCGTCGAGCACTGGCGGATCTCGACGGACGCGCGCCGTACCGCCGACGAGATGGCGGTCCTGCTCCAGGGCCTGATGGGCATGCACCCGCTGCTCGGCGACGAGCTCGGGGACGGCATCGACGGCATCGCCATCTGCGCGACCGTGCCGTCGGTGCTGCACGAGCTGCGGGAGGTCACGCGGCGGTACTACGGCGACGTACCCGCCGTGCTCGTGGAGCCCGGCGTCAAGACGGGCGTGCCGATCCTCACCGACAACCCCAAGGAGGTCGGCGCGGACCGGATCATCAACGCGGTCGCGGCCGTCGAGCTGTACGGGGGGCCGGCGATCGTCGTCGACTTCGGTACGGCCACGACGTTCGACGCGGTGAGCGCGCGCGGGGAGTACATCGGCGGGGTCATCGCGCCCGGCATCGAGATCTCCGTGGAGGCGCTCGGGGTGAAGGGGGCGCAGCTCCGGAAGATCGAGGTGGCGCGGCCGCGGAGTGTCATCGGCAAGAACACGGTCGAGGCGATGCAGTCGGGGATCGTGTACGGGTTCGCCGGGCAGGTCGACGGGGTCGTCAGCCGGATGGCGCGGGAGCTGGCGTCCGATCCGGACGAGGTGACGGTCATCGCCACGGGTGGGCTGGCGCCGATGGTGCTCGGTGAGTCGCATGTCATCGACGAGCACGAGCCGTGGTTGACGTTGGTCGGGCTGCGGTTGGTGTACGAGCGGAACGTGTCGCGTATGTGACGGCCTGCTGGCTTCGCGCCTGCGGTTGGTGGGTGGTGCGGGGCCGGGGCGGGGGGTGTCCGTCCTCGGTCCGCCGATCCGGTCTCCTACGGGGGTTCTGGTGTTCGACGGCGGCCGCTGCGGGCGGACACCCCCCGCCCCGTCCCCTTGCCGCCGTACGCGTCTTTCCGCCGCCGCGGGCATGCGTGCCTCCCCCAGCGCCTTAAGGGCCTGGGAGGTACCCCCAGGGCGGCACGGGTGGGCTGGGGGTCCCCCCTCTGGGGGAGGTACCTCGTCGCGCCGAGTTGCGCAGCGCCCCGTCAGTCTTCCCGTGCAGCCGGGTGGGTGGCATAGGGCGGGGACACGTGCGGGATACGCAGAGTTTGTCTGATTAGCGCGTATTGTC
Source organism: Streptomyces sp. NPDC048600 (assembly GCF_055587025.1). Taxonomy (NCBI): domain Bacteria; kingdom Bacillati; phylum Actinomycetota; class Actinomycetes; order Kitasatosporales; family Streptomycetaceae; genus Streptomyces; species Streptomyces sp. NPDC048600. The sequence goes on from NZ_JBVJGZ010000012.1 coordinate 199,835, forward strand.
GGCGCATGCCCACGCCATACGGATCCCGCGGCGGCATGGCGTTCGGCGCGGAGGAGCTGCGTGTGCTCCGCCGCGCTCTCGCCCTCGCCCTGCACCCCGGCCCCGCCCCGGCCCAGGACGTCCAGGAATGTCATCGCCTCGCGGAGTCGCTAGACGAGGCGATGCGGGAGGGGGCCCGGCTTCGGGCGTTCCTGGTGGCCGACCTCGCCCGCTACCGGCAAGCCCTGCCCGGCACGGCGGCCGGATATCTGACGCTGCTGGAGGAGGTGCTGGGGGCCGGCCACCGCCCCGAACCCGACGACCTCGCCGCTCTGCGCGCGCTGAGGGGCAACCCGGTCGCCGCGGCGCTCCTCGCCCGCTGTCAGAGGCTCGCCGAGCAGGACGTACGCGCGCGCCTGGCCCGCCGTACCGCCGCCCGCACCGCCGCGAGTCTCGTCCCCGCCGTCCCCGCCTCCCGTACCCGGCTCCTGGCGCTACCGGGAGGCCTCGCCGGGCCGTTCGGCGCCGAGGAGGAGCCGGAGGGCCGGCCGGGCGAGGAGCCGGGAGGGCCCCGCCCCGAGAAGCCCGCCGCGCCCGAGCCCGCCCGTCGGCCGATTCCCACGCCCGGCGAGGTCTTCCCGCGGCGCAAGCCGCCCCAGCCGCCCGCCGACCCGCCGCAGCACCTGGCCGCCGGCTGAGAGGACGGCGGCGCCGCGCGCGTGTGTCACGGGGGAGCCGTCGGCACCCGGTCACGGTCCCCCACGCGCGCGTGGCTACTCTGGGGGCATGGACTACGTCTCCGCGCTCCTGCCCCCGGCCGTCATGGCCGTGTTCTTCATCGGAGTGATCCGGGTGATCGTCAAGACCCAGGGCGGCTCGCAGAAGGCCAAGGAGGACGCGGCCGTCGACGCCGCCCTCAAGCGCGCGCAGGGCGCCCGCCCGTCCGCGGGCGCCGACGTCTGATCCCTCCCGGGGCGCGCGGCGACCTGGCGTACGACTCCTCGTGGCACCGTTCCGGCGGGCCGAACCGAGAGTCGTGCGCCCTTTTTGTCTCGTTATGTAGATCGATGTGCACGTCTGTCATGCCATCCGCTTGATCTCCCACTATGGTGCTGAGCTGTGCCTCGCCCATTGGGAGAACTCGAAGACGCGGTCATGACGCGGGTGTGGAAGTGGAACCGCCCGGTGACCGTTCGGGAAGTCCTGGAAGACCTGCAGCAGGAACGGTCGATCGCCTACACCACGGTGATGACCGTTTTGGACAATCTCCATCAGAAGGGCTGGGTACGCCGCGAGGCGGAAGGCCGGGCCTATCGATATGAGGCGGTCTCCACCCGAGCCGCCTACGCGGCGGCCCTGATGAACGACGCCTGGGCGCAGAGCGACAACGCGGCGGCAGCTCTCGTCGCCTTCTTCGGGATGATGAGCGACGAACAGCGCCAGGCCCTCACGGACGCCGTACGGATCGTCCAAGGCCCGGAATCCGTCGAACCCGCGGAAGCCGCAGAACCCGCTCGGCCTGTCGGTCCTTCCGAAGCGGCCGGCGGGGACAACCCCGGCTCGGCACCGGAGGGCGCCGGGCGATAGCGTCCGCTCATGTCAGCAGCCAGTCCCGAAGTCTCCGCTAAAGCCATCACCGTCCGGCGGGCCCGGACCAGCGATGTCCCCGCCGTGCGCCGACTCCTTGACGACTACGCCCGTGACGGCATCCTGCTCGACAAAGCGACCGTGACGCTTTACGAGGACATCCAGGAGTTCTGGGTCGCGGAACGCGACGACAACGCCGAGGTCGTCGGCTGCGGCGCCCTGCACGTCATGTGGGAAGACCTCGCGGAAGTCCGCACCCTGGCGGTCCGGCCCGGCCTGAAGGGGGCGGGTGTCGGCCATCAGGTGCTGGAGAAGTTGCTGGAGACCGCGCGGTGGCTCGGCGTTCGGCGCGTTTTCTGTCTGACCTTCGAAGTGGACTTCTTCAGCAGGCACGGCTTCGTGGAGATCGGCGAGACGCCTGTGGGCACGGATGTGTACGCGGAGCTGCTGCGTTCTTACGACGAGGGCGTAGCGGAGTTCCTCGGTCTCGAACGAGTGAAACCGAACACCTTGGGCAACAGCCGGATGCTTCTGCATCTGTGATCGACGCCGGCCCTATGCCCCAGGTATGCCTGAGGTATCCCCAGGTATCCCCAGGTATCCCAAGGGGTATGCCGTCGCCTATGCCGGAGGTATTCTGGCCGATCCCCCTTGCCCGGTTCCCCTATGTCCGAATCGCGCATGTTTCCCGGGCGGGGGCGGGCCTGCGGTCCTCTCCCGGGGGTTTGTGTTTTTCCAGCAAAAGCGGTTTGCTTTCCGACGTAGTGCAGTACTGCATATAAGAGGGGGCGGCGAAACGGCGGAGCCGCGGACCCTCGACCCTCACGTTATCGATGAAAGGAAATCCGGTGGCACAGAAGGTTCAGGTCCTTCTTGTCGACGACCTCGACGGTGGCGAGGCCGACGAGACCGTGACGTTCGCGCTGGACGGCAAGACCTACGAGATCGATCTCACGACCGGCAATGCGGACAAGCTGCGCAGCCTTCTCGACCCTTACGTCAAGGGCGGCCGGCGCACCGGGGGCCGTGCTTCGGGCGGGCGCGGAAAGACGCGCGCCGCGGCCGGCGGCGGCAGTCAGGACACCGCGGCGATCCGCGCCTGGGCCAAGGAGAACGGCTACGAGGTCAACGACCGCGGCCGCGTTCCCGCGTCCATCCGTGAGGCGTACGAGAAGGCCAACGGCTGAGGTACTACGGCATGACCGGTGGCTGCGCGCCCTCGCGCCGCAGCCGGATCCGGTGGCACTGCGTGGCCACCGTGTCCACGACCCTCGCGAGATCGGGGGCGTCCTGTGCGCCCCCAAGGGCCGACAGCGTCGGCAGCGAGGCCTCCACCTCGCATCCCGGCACGGGGGGCCGCAGCCAAGCGGCCCCCTGCAGTGAGCCGGACCGGACCGGTGGCCCCGTCGCGGGCGCCGGCGTCCGATGACCGGCCGCGGCCGGACCTCCCGCTCCCCGGCCGCTCGTGAGCGGCTCGTCCGCGGACCTCGGTGTGCTCGACTCCGGCCCCGGCGGCCATGGGGCCAGAATCGTTCGGCCCGCGCCGACCGGCACCAGGTCCGTCGCCAGCGCCCCCCATTCCAGCCAGGCCAGCACGGCCGGCAGCTCCTCCGCGCTGCCCGCGGCCGTCAGCAGCCACATCCGGTCCCCGCACACGGCCACCGGGGAGCCCGCCCGCAGATGCCGCAGGGCCGCGAGGCCCGCCGCCGCGGGGACGTCCAGCACGTCGAAGCGCGGACCGACCGAAAGTCGTACCGGATCACCGGGCACTGTCGCCCATCCCAGTTCGTTCTCGTACCAGCGCCGGACCCGGGCATGCGCCCCGGCCGCCCGGCGGCCCCGGCGGGGAAGAGGGACCGTCGGGGAGACGGACGACAGGGCCGGGGAGGCCGGAGGGACCGGGGCCACGGGCGGGTGGGCGCCAACCATGACAAGTGCAACCGGTGAAACGGCGCCGGAGTTACGCTGGGTGCCGCCACAGGTGCGCAGAGTGCCGGAAGAGGGGTCGGGTGGGCGTACGGGGAGACGCAAGGTTGTTCGCCCGTAGCGGAGGGACCGGGGGCGCACGGTATGGAGTGTCAGTCCCACGGGGTAAGACATCCCTAGTGGGAGGGGGCGACGCGCGGGAAAGGCCGTCTCACGTTCGCCATCGGCGTAGTGGCGACTGGGGTAACTGCCTGGCCTGCGGGAACATCGTCTCGCACCATCGGGTTGGAGCAGATGTCGGCGTTCGGGGTCAGGAGGCCATCGAGGGTGTCGGCAGTTGGAATGAGCGGTCCCCGCTTGCGGGACTAAGCTGCGGAAGGACAGGGAGGGGAAGTTCCCCCCACTGCCTGACCGCTCTGAGGAGCGATTAACGATGTTCGAGAGGTTCACCGACCGCGCGCGGCGGGTTGTCGTCCTGGCTCAGGAAGAAGCCCGGATGCTCAACCACAACTACATCGGCACCGAGCACATCCTCCTGGGCCTGATCCACGAGGGTGAGGGTGTCGCCGCCAAGGCCCTTGAGAGCCTCGGGATTTCGCTCGAGGCGGTCCGCCAGCAGGTGGAGGAGATCATCGGCCAGGGCCAGCAGGCCCCGTCCGGGCACATCCCCTTCACCCCCCGTGCCAAGAAGGTCCTGGAGCTGTCGCTCCGCGAGGCCCTTCAGCTGGGCCACAACTACATCGGCACGGAGCACATCCTGCTCGGCCTGATCCGTGAGGGCGAGGGCGTCGCCGCCCAGGTCCTGGTCAAGCTGGGCGCCGATCTCAACCGGGTGCGGCAGCAGGTCATCCAGCTGCTCTCCGGCTACCAGGGCAAGGAGACCGCCACCGCCGGCGGGCCTGCCGAGGGCACCCCCTCGACGTCCCTGGTCCTCGACCAGTTCGGCCGGAACCTCACCCAGGCCGCTCGTGAGTCCAAGCTCGACCCGGTCATCGGGCGCGAGAAGGAGATCGAGCGGGTCATGCAGGTGCTGTCCCGCCGCACCAAGAACAACCCGGTCCTGATCGGTGAGCCCGGCGTCGGCAAGACCGCCGTCGTCGAGGGCCTCGCCCAGGCCATCGTCAAGGGCGAGGTGCCCGAGACCCTCAAGGACAAGCACCTCTACACCCTGGACCTCGGCGCGCTGGTCGCCGGTTCCCGCTACCGCGGTGACTTCGAGGAGCGCCTGAAGAAGGTCCTCAAGGAGATCCGCACCCGCGGCGACATCATCCTGTTCATCGACGAGCTGCACACGCTGGTCGGTGCGGGTGCCGCCGAGGGCGCCATCGACGCCGCCTCGATCCTGAAGCCGATGCTGGCCCGCGGTGAGCTCCAGACCATCGGTGCCACCACCCTGGACGAGTACCGCAAGCACCTGGAGAAGGACGCGGCCCTCGAGCGCCGCTTCCAGCCCATCCAGGTCGCCGAGCCGTCCCTGCCGCACACGATCGAGATCCTCAAGGGTCTCCGTGACCGGTACGAGGCCCACCACCGGGTCTCCATCACCGACGAGGCGCTGGTCCAGGCCGCCACCCTGGCCGACCGGTACATCTCCGACCGCTTCCTGCCGGACAAGGCGATCGACCTGATCGACGAGGCCGGTTCCCGGATGCGCATCCGCCGGATGACCGCGCCGCCGGACCTCCGCGAGTTCGACGAGAAGATCGCCGGCGTCCGCCGCGACAAGGAGTCCGCGATCGACTCGCAGGACTTCGAGAAGGCCGCCTCCCTGCGCGACAAGGAGAAGCAGCTCCTGGCCGCCAAGGCCAAGCGGGAGAAGGAGTGGAAGGCCGGCGACATGGACGTCGTCGCCGAGGTCGACGGCGAGCTGATCGCCGAGGTCCTCGCCACGGCCACCGGCATCCCGGTCTTCAAGCTGACCGAGGAGGAGTCCAGCCGCCTGCTCCGCATGGAGGAGGAGCTGCACAAGCGGGTCATCGGCCAGACGGACGCCGTCAAGGCGCTGTCGAAGGCGATCCGCCGTACGCGCGCCGGTCTGAAGGACCCGAAGCGTCCGGGTGGCTCGTTCATCTTCGCCGGTCCGTCCGGTGTCGGTAAGACGGAGCTGTCCAAGGCGCTCGCCGAGTTCCTCTTCGGTGACGAGGACGCGCTGATCTCCCTCGACATGTCGGAGTTCAGCGAGAAGCACACGGTCTCGCGTCTCTTCGGTTCGCCCCCCGGCTACGTGGGCTACGAAGAGGGCGGCCAGCTGACCGAGAAGGTCCGCCGCAAGCCGTTCTCCGTCGTCCTCTTCGACGAGGTCGAGAAGGCCCACCCGGACATCTTCAACTCGCTGCTGCAGATCCTGGAGGACGGTCGTCTGACCGACTCCCAGGGCCGGGTCGTGGACTTCAAGAACACGGTCATCATCATGACGACCAACCTCGGCACCCGGGACATCTCCAAGGGCTTCAACCTGGGCTTCGCGGCCTCGGGCGACAAGAAGACCAACTACGAGCGCATGAAGAACAAGGTCTCGGACGAGCTCAAGCAGCACTTCCGGCCCGAGTTCCTCAACCGCGTCGACGACGTGGTCGTCTTCCCGCAGCTGACGCAGGAGGACATCCTCGCGATCGTCGACCTGATGATCGGCAAGGTGGACGAGCGCCTGAAGGACCGGGACATGGGCATCGAGCTCTCCCAGTCCGCCAAGGAGCTGCTGTCCAGGAAGGGCTACGACCCGGTGCTGGGCGCGCGTCCGCTGCGTCGCACGATCCAGCGCGAGGTCGAGGACACGCTGTCGGAGAAGATCCTCTTCGGCGAGCTGCGTCCCGGCCACATCGTGGTCGTCGACACGGAGGGCGAGGGCGAGAACCAGACCTTCACCTTCCGGGGCGAGGAGAAGTCCGCGCTCCCCGACGTCCCGCCGATCGAGCAGGCCGCGGGTGGCGGGCCCACCAACCTGAGCAAGGACGCGTAGCCCTCCGGGGGTGAGCGTGACCGAAGGGGCCGGTGCCGTGCAGGCGCCGGCCCCTTCGGCGTGCCCAGGGGTCAGTCGGACCGGACGACGATCTCGGCGGACGGGAAGCCGTCCGCCAGCTCGTGCGCGGTCCAGCCGGGCGAGCCAAAGACTTCGATGGTGCGTACGTTGGGCAGGCGGGAGGCGAGGATGCGGCAGTGGGCCGGGTCCATTCCGCCCGGACGGAACAGCCGCAGGTCCTGGATCAGAGGCAGCTCGGGCATGGCGAGGCCGGACGTGTAGAAGACCAGCGACGACTGGAGCGTGAGCCTCTCCAGAGCCGGCAGGGCGGCGATCTCGGACCAGTCCGCCGTGGTCATCACCTCCCGCGCGTGCACGCTCAGCGACGTCAGTGTGCGCCACCGGCGCAGACCGTCGAGTGTGCCGCCCGCCACGCTGAGGTGCAGGTACTCCAGCGGTGCGGCGGGCGGGAGCAGGTCGGTGAGCCACCCGCGGTGGTCGAACAGGGTGAGGTGCGTCAGGGACCGCAGCTCGCGGAGTCCCGACGCGTCCGCGATCGGGCCCACCAGCAGGTTCGTCAGCGGCAGGTCCGCCAAGGCGGCGAGGTTCCTGGCGGAGGGGCAGCTCAACAGCCAGAGGTCGGACAGGGACGTGAAACCCGAGAGCACCGACAGATCGGTCAGGTCGGCCGTGCCGTCCAGCCGCAGCAGCTCGACCGTGGCCGGGTCCAGGAGCGGGAGGAAGTCCGCCGCCGACTGCTCGAAGCTCAGCCGGGTCCAGGGCCGCATGAGGCGTATCGCGTCCGCCTGCTCGTACGACCGGCACGTGAGGATCAGGTTCTGCCGGTCCAGATGATCCAGCACCTCCCGCGCGTACTCCTGCGTGCCGAACCGGTGCCAGGTCCCCACCAGCTGCCGCCGCACATCCAGGTCGGGGTGGTCGCGGAACCGCCGCAGCACAGCCAGTGCTCCCTCCGGCTCCTCCGTCGCCAGTACGGACGCCGCGACCGTCACCCCCAGTGCCTCCGCGTCCGTCAGCCCCTCCGGCCCCGGCAGCAGCTCCAGCACCAGCGGCCCGGCCTCGGCGAGGGCCTTGGCGTCGTCCTTCGTGCCGGGCGGGATCAGCGCACCCGCCCGGGCCTCCACGTCCCCGCGCACGCTCGGATCAAGGGCCGGCGCGTGTTCCAGGCAGGCCAGGGCCAGCAGGGTCAGCCGAGGGGTGTCCCTGGACAGGAGCTGTCGTAGGAGTGAGGCACGTTCGCGGGGGCGGGCGTGGGCCACCGCCATGCGGATCACGTCCTCCCACTGGGTGTCGTCGGCGTGGCTCAGCAGAACGTCGAAGTGGCCCTCCTCGACGGCGTAGCGGGCGCCCAGGTAGTCCTGGAAGGTGCGGTGGACGAAGTCCAGGACGCCGTCGGCGGGCTGGCGGAGGAGGCCGCTGCGCAGCAGGAGCTGGGCGAGGACCGACCGGGCGTCCGACGTCAGGGCGATCGAGGGGAGACAGCGCTCGACGATGCCCTCCGCCGTCTCCGCGTCCATCTCCGTGCGGCCGCTCAGCACCAGCGCGTACGCCAGACGTTGCAGCAGCTCGAGCTGCGCCTCCTCGCCCAGGTCGACCTGGTCCACCGAGCCCATGCGCTCCTTGTCGCGGCGGGTCAGCAGCATCGCCAGCGCGGCGTCGTACAGCTCCTTGCGGCCGGTCGGAAGGTAGCCGCGGCGCTCGCGGTGCAGGGCGCAGATCAGACCGCACATCAGCGGGTTCGTGGCGAGGCGGGCCAGGTCGCGCTTGGTGCGCAGGGAGTCCAGCAGCGGGGTCTCGTACTCCGGGGCGCGGGCGGCCCGGTGCCAGCGGTGGACGAACTTCGCCACCTCCCCGCGCCGCATGGGCGCCAGCAGCAGCTCGCGGAAGCCCTCCGAGGCCAGCCAGTCGGGGCGTACGGCCGTGGGGCGGGAGGTCAGCAGCCAGCGGTTGCCCGGGAACGCCCTGATCAGGTCCAGGAGCCAGTCGCGGGCGCGATGGCGGTCGGGGGCGGGGATCTCGTCCAGGCCGTCGACCAGGACGAGCGCGCGACCGGCGGACAGTACGCGGTCCGCCCAGCCCTCGGGCGGGGCGAGCGGGCAGCCGACGGCCGTGAGGAAGTCGGCGGGCGCGGGCAGCGCGGGGCGGCGGATCAGGGTCCGCAGCGGCAGGACGTACGGGATCTCGCCGGTGTCCCGCGCCGCCGTCACCGCCAGCCACTGCACCAGCGTCGTCTTGCCGGAGCCGGCATCGCCGCGCAGCAGGACGCGGGCGTGGTCGCGCAGGGCCTGTTCGGCGGGGATGTGGGCCGGGGCGGCGGGCTCGGGTTCCTCGAAGGGGACGTCCTGGCCCGTGCCGGTCGCCTCCAGGCTGAGGTACGCCACCTCCAGCGGCCAGCGGTCGGGGGAGTCGCGCAGGTCGAGGCCGTAGATGGTGAGGTGGTCGTGGCGGTCGGCGACGTAGGGCAGATAGCGGCGTTCGAAGGCCGTGTCGGAGGCCGCCGGGCGGGGGGTGCGGGCGAGCAGGGCGTCGACCTTGGCGATGAGGTCCGCCTGGCCGCGGGTCTGCTCCACCAGGGTGCGTGCCACAAAGGTGGACCGGCGGGTGAAGAACTCCAGGATGTGCAGGCAGGCCCACTCGGTCGCCGAGTCGAGGAAGTGCTCCGCGTCCGCCGACAGCCCGTCGGCCGGGGCCGCGGCCCGCAGCTTCGCGGCCAGTTCGCGCCGGCCGAGGCGTACGGCCTGTACGTCGTCCATGTCCAGGTCGCCGAGCGCGATCAGACGGCGGGCGAGGGCCTCGGTGACGGCGTGCCGCTCGTCGGCGGGGAAGGGCGGCTCGCCGGGGGAGTCCACGGCCTGGGCGACGAGCTGGGCGGCGAGCCCGCGGACGTCCCGCTCCTGAAGGGCCCGCTTCTCGCCGCGGAAGGAGACCAGGGCGGACAGCCTGACCGGTTTGTCGACCAGGCCCGCGCCGGGGCCGTCGGAGCGGAACAGCTTCTTCAGGAGTGGAGCGATCATCGAAGAGGCGAGTCTGCCGCCCAGTACCGCCGGATCCATCCCGCCCCACCCCCGTGATCGCGTCAACAGGGGTGAGGCTACCCGCAGTTGCGGGGGTGGGATCAGGAGAGCTGGCCGTTGTAGTCCGGCAGCTTGTAGGTCTTCTCGGCGTGGCCGCCGGAGAGGTCGGTGGCGCTGTTGCCGATGTTCGCGATGATCGTGTAGCCCTTGTTCTCGATCGAGACGCGCTGGGCGGTCTTGTAGTCGGCGACGTTCTTGAACAGGTCGAGGAAGCCGCGGACGTGCAGGCCGCTGACCTCGTAGCCGCGGTACTCCAGGTTCCATTCGGTCGGCCCGTAGATGATGCCGGGGCGGGCCGTGACGAAGAACAGGTCGACGCCGTGCTCCTGGGCGTACCGCGCGACCTCCAGGACCGGGCTGTTGGCCGGCTGCGGGTAGCTGAAGCCGAAGTCGGTCTCCAGGGCCGTGTTGTCGATGTCGAGCACGATCGCCTGCTTCTCGCCCGGCCTGGGCTGGGCGATGCGCTGCTTGATCTCGGGCAGCGCCTGGTTCATCACCGCCCGGCAGTCCTTCTGCCAGGTGGCGTAGTCGACGTCCGCGGCGGCGGTCGCGGCGGCGGCCGTCGTGATCGTGCCGGTGGCGGCCGGTGCGGCCTGGGCCGGTGCGGCCAGGGCCACCAGGGCGGTCGCGGTCACGGCGGTCGCGGCAGCGCGACGCGTCCAGAGGCGTCGTCCGGTCATGTGTGGGGGTCCTCTCACGCGTGTACGGCGTCCCGTACACAACCAACGTGTCGTGAGCATGCTCGACGGATCAGGTGGCGTCGAGGGGACCGGCAGGTTACTGGACGGTAGTAAAAGGCGTAGCCCCCGTCACATCGCAGGTCAGCGGCGCGTAGCGCCCGTCACAGAGCGGCGGAGGCCCCGGTGACATGCCGCACAGGCGATTTGTCCGTTACTAGGGGGAATAGTGGCGATCTTGAGGTGGGTGTCCCGTGCCGAACGCCTGGGCTTCATGCCGCTGATCGCGGCTTCTTGGGTGATTCGTCCCAATTCGGGGTTCTGTCAATGATTCGGGGCTTTGGGTGATCGGTACTAGCTTTCGTCGTAGATCACACGTTTGGGGCCTGATGGGCGATCCGGGTACCAAGGGATAGCCATCCGGACGCAGTTGTGCACCGGGTGGTCGCTCATGTCCCCCACCCCACGAGGTTCCTCATGTCCCAGCGCGTCACGTCCCGTTTCTTCCGCACGTCCCTTCGCACCCGTGCCGCTGTCCTGGCCGCCGGCCTGGGAGCGTCGGCCGTGCTGGGAGCCGGGGTCGCGGCCGCCGTGGACAACTCCGCGGCCGGCGTCGCCGCGACCGCCGTCCAGGCGCAGGCTGCCGTTCAGGCCCAGGCCGCCGCCCAGGCCCAGGCCGTGGAGAAGGCCGCGGCCGTGCAGGCCAAGGCCGCCGCCGCGAAGAAGGCGGCCGCGGTGAAGGCCGCCGCCGCCAAGCAGGCCGCTGCCAAGAAGGCGGCGGCGCAGAAGGCCGCCGCGAAGAAGGCCGCCGCCAAGAAGGCTCTGGCCTGGGTCTCGCCGGTGAAGCACTACGCCAAGTCCGCGAGCTTCGCGCAGGCCGGCGGCATGTGGCAGTCCACCCACAGCGGCCAGGACTTCGCCGTCCCGAGCGGCACCGTGGTCGTCGCCGCGCACGGCGGCACCGTGGTCAAGGCCGGCGGCAACGGCGCCGGTGACGGTCCCGCGTACGGCAACGCCGTCGTGATCAAGCACGCCAACGGCACCTACTCGCAGTACGCGCACCTGTCCCGCGTCGACGTGAAGGTCGGCCAGGTCGTCGGCACCGGCCAGCGCGTCGCCCTGTCCGGCAACACCGGCAACTCCAGCGGTCCGCACCTGCACTTCGAGATCCGCACGACCGCCAACTACGGCACGGCCATCGACCCCGTCGCCTTCCTGCGCGGCAAGGGTCTGAAGGTCTGAGACCTCTGACCGACTGCTCTCAGGGCCCGTCCGGCGGATCTCCGGCAGAAAGGGCCCCAGGCCCTGTCGTCAAACTCCCGCCTGCCCCGCGGCGGACCTAGGCGCCCGAGTGCGCCTGGGACATCAGGTCCATGGCGACCTCGAGGACGGCTTCGCGCTTCTCCTCGGGGTCGCCTTCGAGGTCCTGGAGGAAGAACATCCCGGCGTGCAGCGTGAAGATCGCGCTGACCGAACGGATCTGGTCGATCAGCGGGGCCCCGGGGTCGACGATGATGTCGCGCATCCGGCGCATCCGCTCCTTGAAGCTGTCGCCGATCCGCAGGTCACGGACGGTCGCCTGGTTCTCCTGCATGAAGCGGAACAGCGGTGCCGCGCCCGCGAGGGTGTCGCTGTAGCGCCGGATGATCTCGTGCTTGGTCTCCAGGGTGTGCGGCTGACGGCTGCCCCACTCGATGAGGTCCTCCATCGGCTGCGTGAGGTCCTCGAAGATGCTGACGAGGATCTCTTCCTTCGTCTTGAAGTGGTAGTACAGCGCGGCCTTCGTGACCTCCAGGCGCTCGGCGATCTCGCGCAGGGAGGTCTTCTCGTATCCCTGCTCGGCGAAGAGTTCGAGGGCCACGTCCTGGATGCGCTGGCGGGTGTTGCCGCGGCGCTGCTGCTTGGTGCCGTCCATCGTGACGCCCATCCTCGTACTCCTCGCGCTCCCGCGGAAATCGGCTCGACTGAACTTACTTGACGCCCGGCTAGTTAGAGGGCTAGCTTCCTCCAGTGTAGGCAACTAGCCGGTCGGCAAGTAAGTACCCGGGCTGGGGGAGACGATGGCGGACACCGCGACACCGAAGAAGAACAAGCCTGACGAAGACGGCTCCGCGCCCGCGGCGACCCCGGAGAGCCCCGGACAGCCGCAGAACGTACGGGTCGTCATCCTCGCGCTGATGATCGCGATGATGCTCGCGATGCTGGACAACATGATCGTCGGCACCGCGATGCCCACGATCGTCGGCGAACTGGGCGGCCTCGAGCACCTCTCCTGGGTCGTGACCTCGTACACCCTGGCCACCGCCGCCTCGACCCCGATCTGGGGCAAGCTCGGCGACATGTACGGGCGCAAGGGCTCGTTCCTGGCGTCCATCGTGATCTTCCTGGCGGGTTCCGCGCTCAGCGGTATGGCCCAGGACATGGGCCAGCTCATCGGCTTCCGCGCCGTCCAGGGTCTGGGCGCCGGCGGTCTGATGGTCGGCGTGATGGCGATCATCGGCGACCTCGTGCCCCCGCGTGAGCGCGGCAAGTACCAGGGCCTGATCGCCGGTGTCATGGCGCTGGCGATGATCGGCGGCCCCCTCGTCGGCGGCACCATCACGGACCACTGGGGCTGGCGCTGGGCCTTCTACATCAACCTCCCGCTCGGCGTGGTCGCGCTGGCCGCCGTGGGCGCCGTGCTGCATCTGCCGAGGAAGGCCGCCAAGGCCCGCATCGACTACGTCGGCGCCGCGCTGCTCACCGTCGGCATCACCTCCATCGTCCTGGTCACCACTTGGGGCGGGACGGAGTACGCCTGGACCTCCGCGCGGATCATGGAGCTGACCGCCATCGGCGTCGCCTCGCTCGTCGGATTCCTGTTCTGGGAGAAGAGGGCCGCGGAGCCGATCGTGCCGCTGCACATCTTCCGCAGCCACAACTTCAGCCTGATGTCCGTCATCGGCTTCCTCACCGGCTTCGTGATGTTCGGCGCGGTGCTCTTCCTGCCGCTCTACCAGCAGTCGGTGCAGGGCGCCTCCGCGACCAACTCGGGTCTGCTGCTCCTGCCGATGCTCGGCGCGATGCTCGTCGTGTCGATGGTCGCGGGCCGGGTCACCACCAGCACCGGCCGCTACAAGATCTTCCCCGTCGCGGGCAGCGCCCTGATGGTCACCGGCCTGTACCTGCTGTCGCTGATGGACACCGGGACCTCGCGGCTCACCTCCGGGCTCTACATGGCCGTGCTCGGCGCGGGCATGGGCTTCCTGATGCAGATCACCATGCTGGTCGCCCAGAACAGCGTGGAACTGAAGGACATGGGCGTCGCCTCGTCCACCACCACCCTGTTCCGCACCCTCGGCTCGTCCTTCGGTGTGGCGATCATGGGCGCGCTGTTCAACCACCGCGTCCAGGACGTCATGGCCGAGCGGGCCGGCGCGCTGGGCTCCCGGATGACCGAGCAGTCCGCGCAGCTCGACGCGGCGAGCCTGGCCAAGCTGCCGGCCGCGGCCCGCGAGGCCTACCAGCACGCCGTCTCCTCCGGCACCCACGGTGCCTTCCTGCTCGGCGCGGCCGTGGCGGTGATCGCGGTGATCGCGTCGGTGTTCGTCAAGGAGGTGCCGCTGAAGGGAGCGGGGCCGCAGAAGACCGAGGGCGCCGCGCCGAACGCCCCCGCCGAAGCCGTCTGAGAGCCGCCTGAAAGCCGTCCGACCAGCGCGTGACCGCAGGCCCCCGGGTGTCCGCCCCGGGGGCCTGCGGCGTTCCCGGCAGGGCTCCGCCGTGCAGTCCCCGCCGCGGGCCGGGGGCGTTGTCAGACCCCCGTGCCACCATCGGTTCATGGAGGAACAGGGCCGTGCGACGACGGAGGGGAGGCCCGCGTGGACAGACTGCGGCAGCTGCGGCTCGCCAAGGACGCCATGGACCGGGACTGGGCCGATCCCGAGCTCGACCTGGACGCGGTCGCGGCACACGCCGGCTACTCCCGCTACCACTTCGTCCGCGCCTTCAAAGGGGCGTACGGCGAGACCCCCGGCCAGTACCTGACCCACCGCCGGATAGAGCGGGCGCAGGACCTTCTGCGCACCGCCAATCTGACCGTCACCGAGATCTGCCACCTGGTCGGCTTCAGCAGCCTCGGCACGTTCTCGACCCGGTTCAAGCTGTGGACCGGGCTGACCCCCAGCGAGTACCGGGCGACACACGTCGGCCGCGGGGCCGCGCTCATACCCGGGTGCTACGCGATGCTCTGGGCGGGCGGCTTCGGCGGCGGACCCGGTGGCCGACAGGGCGGCGACGGCCAGGGGCGGTGAAGGCTGCGCCGGGAAAGCAGGGGAGCGCGGTCCCGGGGAGGCCGTGGAGCCCGACTCCGGAGAAGCGAGAGGCAGCGCAATTCCGGAGAAGCGGGCCGGGGGCCGTGCTGCCTACGGTGGCAGCACAAGCCAGTTCAGCAGCACCTCACAGGAGCAAGCCGTGATCAAGGGACTCAAGATCTCGACCGTCTGGGTACTGGACCAGGACCGTGCCAAGGAGTTCTACACCGAGAAGCTGGGGCTGGAGGTCCGTACGGACATGACGATGGGCGAGGGCGGGATGCGCTGGCTCACCGTCGGCTCCCCGGCACAGCCCGACGTCGAGCTCACCCTGATGGTGCCCGGCCCGCCCGCCATGGACCCCGAGTCCGCCGAGATGGTGAAGACGCTGGTGACCAAGGGAGTGCTCGGCGCCGGAGTGCTCACCACCGACGACATCCACGGCGACTGCAAGAAGCTGAAGGACCGCGGCGTGGAGTTCCTCCAGGACCCCCAGGAGCGCCCGTACGGCACGGAGGCCCTGTTCCGCGACGACTCGGGGAACTGGTTCTCCTTCACCCAGCCCCACGAGGGCGAGCTCGACCTGGACAAGGACTGGGCCTGCTGAGCGGACCGGGCCTGCTGAGCCGGTGACTCCGGGGCCGCCGGTGCCGTCGTGAGGCCGGGGCTACTTCGGCGCCGGGAGCATCGGGTGACTGCCCGTGTTCGTGGGCGCGTGTTCCGGCAGCCACAGCACCGCGACCGCGCCGTCGGCCGGCACATGCTCCGGCGCGCCCGGAGGCCGTACGTTGCGGAAGGTCAGCCGGGCCCCCAGCACCCGGGCCTGGCCGGACGCGATGGTCAGGCCCAGGCCGTGCCCGTGCCCGGCGCGGTCCTTGCTGCCGGTGCGGAAGCGGCTCGGGCCCTCGGCGAGCAGGTCCTCGGGGAAGCCGGGGCCGTGGTCGCGGACCCGGATCACCCGGCCCTCGACCGTGACCTCGATGGGCGGGCGGCCGTGCCGGGCGGCGTTGGCCAGCAGATTGAACAGCACCCGCTCCAGGCGGCGCGGGTCGGTGGTGACCTCCGACTCGTGCACCACCAGCACCTCGGCGTCCGGGTCCTTGGCCGCAACGCGCCGGGCCACGAACTCGCCCAGCATGATGTCCTGGAGCTCCGCCCGCTCCGAGGCCCCGTCCAGCCGGGCCACCTCCAGCACGTCCTCCACCAGCGTGCGCATCGCCTTGGCCCGGTCCAGCACCAGTTCGGTCGGACGGCCCGGCGGCAGCAGTTCGGCCGCGGTCAGCAGGCCCGTGACCGGGGTGCGCAGCTCGTGCGCGATGTCGGCGGTGACCCGCCGCTCCGCCTCCAGACGCTGGCGCAGCGCGTCCGCCATCGCGTCCACCGCCCGCGCGAGATCGTCGGTCTCGTCCCGGACGACCCCGCCTATCTCCTCACGGACGCGGACCTCGGTCTCGCCCTTGGCGACCCGGTTCGCGGCCGAGGCCGCCTGGCGCAGCCGGCTCGACAGCTGTGCGCCGATCAGCACGCCGAGCGCGCTGCCGCCGAGGACGGCCGCGATCGAGCCGATGACCAGCGCCTGGTCCAGGTCGTCGAGGATGTCCGCGCTGCGGTCGGGGAAGCCGCTGTGCAGGGACAGTACCCGCCCGTCCGTCACCGGCACGGCCGCCCAGATCTCCGGCGGCCCGTCGTGGCTGTCGCACACATAGGTCGCCCGCCGCCCGCGCTCCACCTTCTCCCGCAGCTCGGCGGGCAGATCGGGGTCGTCGACGACGATGTTGGGGAAGTTGGGGCGGCCGTTCAGCTCGTAGTTGCGCTGGGCGATCCGCACCCGCTCGTCGGCCAGGTCACGGGCGTTGTCCAGCATCGAGACCCGGGCGGCGTTGTGCACGACCAGACTCAGCGCCACCGCGACCAGCGCGCCGACCAGGGCGATGGCCGCGCTGAGCTTCCAGCGCAGTCCGGTGCGCAGACCGTCGCCGAGCCGCCTGCCGAGCCGTCTGCCGATCCGGGTCCGGCGCAGGTTCCCGGCGAACCGCCGGCCGAGGCGCGTACGGAGCAGGGGGCCGGTGAGTCTGCCGAGGCAGGGCGAACGGAGGTGCGCCCCCGGGCGCGGACCGGTGACCGGGTGGTGCGGGTGCCCGGGACGGGAGCCGCTGTCGTGGTGGGGGAAGGGGTGGGGGAGCGGCAGCCGGGGGCGCGGGTCGTCGGCGGTGCGGAAGGCCCGGCCGATGTACGGGTCGTCGGCGGTGCGACGGGTCTGGTCGGAGTACGCGTCCTCGGCGGTGCGGTGGGCAGGGGCGGCGTACGGATCGTCGTCGTTCCGGCGGGCAGGGGCGGCGTACAGATCGTCGTCGTTCCGGCGGGTGGGCTCGGTGAAACGGTCGCCGTCACCGCTCCCGGGGACGAGCCCCGGCGGACGGGCGCCGTCCCCGTCGGACTGTCGTCGCCGGCGCCCGAGCCCGGTCCATGTGTTCACGCGTCGGGGCAGCGATCCCCCGGTGTCCCCCCGCACGGCCGCGCCCCGCCCCCGCCCGCTCACGCCTTGAGCTTGTAGCCGAAGCCGCGCACGGTCTCGATGCGGTCCTGGCCGATCTTCGTCCGCAGCCGCTGGACATGCACGTCGACGACCCGCGTGTCACCGCCCCAGCCGTAGTCCCACACCCGCTCCAGGAGCTTGTCGCGAGAGAGCACGGTCCCCGGCGCGGAGGAGAACTCCAGCAGCAGGCGCATCTCGGTCGGGGTGAGCGCGACCGGCTGTCCGGCCCGCCGCACCTCCATGCCCTCGGTGTCGATGTCCAGGTCACCGAAGCTCAGCACCCCGCCGACCGCGGCCCCGGCCTCCTCGGCCTGCGCGCCGCCGCTCGCGTGCCCGAAGCGGCGCAGCACCGCACGGATACGGGCGACCAGCACGGCCCCGTCGAACGGCTTGGTGACGTAGTCGTCGGCGCCCGCTTCCAGGCCGAGCACCACGTCGATGGAGTCGGCCCGCGCGGACAGCATGATCACTGGCACAGTCGACTCGTCGCGGATACGGCGGCACAGGCTCACCCCGTCCAGGCCCGGCACCATCACGTCCAGCAGGGCGATGTCCGGGCGGTGCGCGCGGAACGCCTCGAGGCCCGACAGCCCGTCGGGCATGGCGGTGACCGCGAAGCCGTCCCGCTCCAGGGCGAGCTGGGTGGCCTCGCGGATGACATCGTCGTCCTCCACGAACAGCACGTGGGTCTGGTCTGCCATCCGGATGCTCCGTCAGTCGCTCTCGGGCGCCGGGGCGGGCTGCTCGCCACCGGCGGTCGTGCCGTAGTCGTTGTGCCAGTGGTGCCTGGCGACGAAACGGTCCGTCGCCCAGCTGTAGGTGATCACGTCCTCGCCGGACGGGTCGGTCACGGGGTCGCCCTCGTCGTAGACCTGTTTGGTCACCAGCAGGTCGCCGCGGTCGATCTCGGCGTAGACGGGGGGTTCCTCGACCCGGAAGACGTTCTCGTAGCGGCCGCCCTCGCGGCGGTACACGTACGAGCCGACACCGACAGTGTCACCGCAGGTCAGCACGTTGATCACGACATCGTCGGCCGGGCCGCCGGTCAGCTCGCCGTAGGACACGTCGACGGGGTACTTGTCGCCGACGCACGGGCGCAGGCCCTGTTTGACCGCGCCCGACACCAGCGGGTCCTCCTGCACCAGCCGTACGGCGTTCACCCGCGAGGAGGCCGGCGCCGGGGCCGAGGGGGAGGCTGCCGCGCCCGCCATGCCGTCGGCGTGGGCCGGGCCCTCGTCGCGGGCGCCGGTGCCGCCGGTGGAACACGCGGAGACCGCGAGGGCGAGGGCGGCGAGCCCGGCCGCCGCCGTGCTCACCGCCCGCCAGGAGTCCCGCCCGCGCGGGGGCGCCGTGCGCTCCCCGTACTGTGCGGCTTCGTACCGTCCGGCTTCGTACCGTCCGGCTTCCGCGGAACCCCGAGGGGGCTCCGCCTGGTACCGGTCCTGTGTGGATTCCGCGCCGCTCAGGCCGCGCAACGCTCCCGCTCCTCACGCTCCAGCGCGCGTGCGTCGAGATCGCGGGACTCCAGCTCCTCGCGGAGCCGCGCGAGGGCCCGGTGCAGCGTGCTCTTGACGGTTCCGGCCGACATGCCGAGAGCGGCGGCCGTCTCCTCCGTGGACATCTGCTCCCAGTGTCGCAGCACGACCACGCTGCGCTGCTTCGGGGCGAGCACCTTCAGTACGTCCATCAGCAGGGCACGGTCGGCGTGCTGCTCGGTGGAGTCGTCCACGCAGGCCTCGGGCAGCTGCTCGGTCGGGACCTCCTCCAGCTTGCGGGCGCGCCACCACTCGGTCCGGGTGTTGATCATCACCCGGCGCAGATAGGCGTCGGCCAGCCGCTTGTCGGCGATGCCCTCCCAGCGGCCGTACGTACGGGCCAGGGCGGTCTGGAGCAGGTCCTGTGCGTCGACGGGGTCCGGTACCAGCCGGCGGGCACTGCGCAGCAGCGCGTCCTGCCGGGTACGGACGTACTCCTCGAACTCGAGCACCTCGCCCTGCGCCATGATCAACCGCCTCCCGCTTCCCCGTGTCTGGTCTGCCCAAGAAGCTACGGAGGGGTTGTCACGGGGCTGTCCGAAGCAGCCTGCGGACAGCGCGCGGCTGTCCGTCGGTTGTGTAACAGAAGTAGGAACGGGGTAAGGCGGGTCGCTGAGTTGCCGTGCTTTGGGGGAATTTGGGGCGCGGGTCGGAGCCGTCGTTCGTTACGGCCGTTTGTTACGGGTCCGGCTTCTTGGCGGTCCCGTCTCTTACGGGTCCGCTGCGGTGGCTCGGCGGGTCGGCCGGGTTCAGCTCGACGGCAGGCGGTACAGGCCGCCCGGCAGCGGTTCGACCAGGCCGTCGGAGACCAGCCCGTCCAGGGCGCGGGCGCGCTGCACCGGCTCGTGCCAGACGGCGTCGAGCGCGGACTGCTCGACCGGCGTGCGCGCCTCGCGCAGTACGGCGAGCAGTTTGCCGCGGACCTGGCGGTCGGTGCCCGCGTACGTCTGCCCCCGGCGCGGCGGGCCGTCGTGCTCCGGCTTGCCCGCGAGGCGCCAGGCGCACTGCGCCGCGATCGGGCAGCGGTGGCACGTCTCGTTCTTCGCCGTGCACACCAGCGCGCCCAGCTCCATCGAGGCCGCCGCCCAGCGCGCGGCCGTCGCCTCCTCCTCCGGCAGCAGCGCGCGGGCCAGCCTGCGTTCGGCGGCGGTGGTGGCGTTCGGCGGATACCGCACGCCCGTCACCGCGCGCGCGAACACCCGCCGTACGTTGGTGTCCAGCACCGCGTGCCGGCGCCCGTACGCGAACGACGCCACCGCGGCGGCCGTGTACTCGCCGATGCCGGGCAGCGCGAGCAACTGGGCGTGGTCGGACGGCACGTCACCGCCGTGCCGCTCCGTTATGGCGGCCGCGGCGCCGTGCAGCCGCAGCGCGCGGCGCGGATAACCGAGCCGGCCCCAGGCGCGTACCGCCTCGCCGGGGGCCTCGCGGGCGAGGTCCGCCGGGCGCGGCCAGCGGGCCAGCCACTGCTCGTACACCGGCAGGACGCGGTTGACCGGCGTCTGCTGGAGCATGAACTCGCTGACCATCACGCCCCACGCCCCGGCCTCGGGGCGCCGCCAGGGCAGGTCACGGGCGTTCTCGTCGAACCAGTCGATGACCGGTGCGTGCAGATCCGCTCCCCGGGAGGAGGCGGCTGCCGCTGTCTCGGCCGTCTCCGTGGGCGGGGGCGTGCTGTGCGGGGGCTTCGTGGGAGCAGTCATGGCACCTCCGATCCTGCCATGCGGTGGCGGGGGGTCGGGGGGAGCGCCACCCGGGGCGTGTGGCGGGGTGGGCCGAGCCGCCGGGGGGCCTTGGCCAGAGGTGCAAGGCGCGCGACTGCGAACGCTCGTCGGGGAGTCCGGGATGATGATCCGGAAAAGTTGATGCGATCAACGGCGGGTGGGGCAGGCTGAGGCGCCGATCTCTCGTACAGTTTGCGCCGTGGGATCTCTGCGCAATCCGGTCGGGCCGCTTCCCTCCTCCATCTACTGGCGACGGAGGGTCGTTCTGGTGTCCATGGTCGCCTTGTTGGCGCTGCTGGCCACCTGGGTCGTCGCCTCGGGCGGCGGCGGCAGGAAGGACGCGCAGGGCACCAACGGCAAGAATCCCGCGCCCTCCACCATCACTCCCGGTCCCTCCGGTTCGGGGCCGGCGATCAGTCAAGCCCCGGGCGGGCGCGACGAGTCGGGCGACGGGGGGTCCGACGGGTCAGGCTCCGGATCGGGGTCCGGCTCCGGCGGTGACGCGGGGTCCGGCACCGGCGACGACTCCGACGGCGCCAACGGTTCCGGGGCGGGCGGCTCCGACGGGGGCGACGGGTCCGGCGCCGGTGGCTCGGGATCCGCGGGAGGTGCCGTCGACAGCGGCGGTGGTTCCGTCAGCGCCCTGCCCGCGAGCTCCTCGCTGCCCAACTGCACTTCCAACGCCGTGACGTTGACCCTGCGCAGCCTGCACAACTCCTACTCGCCGGACCAGACGCCCTCGTTCCAGATCACCGCGAAGAACTCTTCCGGCAGCGACTGCAAGGTCGATCTCGGGCCCAAGGGTGCGGTGTTGACCATCACGCGGACCAACGAGGACGACCCGTACTGGTCTTCGGCCGACTGCCCGGAGGGCGCCGCCGGCCGGCTGTACCGGGTGCCCGCGGGCAGCAGCATCACCTACACCGTGGAGTGGGACCGCAAGCCGAGCGCCGCCGAGTGCGGTACGCCTCCGGCAGGGGTGGCCGGGGCGGGGACGTACCTCGTCGAGGCGCGGTCCGCGGGGTTCGCCAAGGCGCAGACGTCGTTCCTGCTGAAGGCCGACTAGTTTTTCGGGGCGACCAGTTTTGGGGTGACCCGTTCCGGGGCGGTCCGTTTCGGGGCTTTCGGCTCCGGCGTGACCAGTTGCGGGGTGACCCGTTTCGGGGTGGCGGGTTCCGCTATCCGTTTCGGGGCCGGTCGGCCGGCCCGTCTCAGACGTAGCGTTCCAGGATCGACGACTCCGCCAGGCGGGACAGGCCCTCGCGCACACTGCGGGCGCGCGCCTCGCCCACGCCGTCCACCGTCTGGAGGTCGTCCACGCTCGCGGCGAGCAGCTTCTGAAGGCCGCCGAAGTGCTCCACCAGGCGGTCGATGATCGCGCCGGGCAGCCTCGGGACCTTCGCCAGCAGACGGAAACCGCGCGGCGAGACCGCCGAGTCGAGCGTCTCGGGCGAGCCCGTGTAACCCAACGCCCTTGCCACCGTGGACAGTTCGAGCAGTTCCGCGTGGCTCAGTGCGTCGAGCTCCGCCAGTGCCTCGTCCACCGTGCGGGAGCGCTTGGCCGTCGGCTCGGGCACGTAGTCCCGTACGACCAGCTCGCGCTCGGGCTCCACGCCCGCGATCAGCTCGTCGAGCTGGAGCGCCAGGAGCCGTCCGTCCGTGCCCAGTTCGACGACGTACTCGGCGATCTCGGTGGCGATACGGCGGACCATCTCCAGGCGCTGCGCCACGGCCGAGACGTCCCGGACCGTCACCAGGTCCTCGATCTCCAGCGCCGACAGCGTCCCCGCGACCTCGTCCAGGCGCAGCTTGTAGCGCTCCAGGGTCGCCAGGGCCTGGTTGGCCCGGGACAGGATCGCCGCCGAGTCCTCCAGGACCCGGCGCTGGCCGTCCACGTACAGCGCGATCAGGCGCATCGACTGCGAGACCGACACCACCGGGAAGCCGACCTGCTTCGAGACACGGTCCGCCGTGCGGTGCCGGGTGCCGGTCTCTTCCGTCGGGATCGTGGGGTCCGGCACGAGCTGCACGCCCGCCCGCAGGATCTTCGACAGGTCGGACGACACCACGATGCCGCCGTCCAGCTTGCACAGCTCGCGCAGCCTGGTCGCGCTGAACTCCACGTCCAGTACGAAGCCGCCCGTGCACATGGTCTCGACGGTCTTGTCCGAGCCCAGCACGATCAGGCCGCCGGTGTTGCCGCGGAGCACGCGCTCCAGGCCGTCGCGCAGCGCCGTACCCGGCGCCACGGCGCTCAGGGAAGCGCGCATCAGACCATCGGAACCGGCACTCCCACCGGACTTTCCGGGAGCTGCTGCCCGGTCGTTGGCTGCCACTGCACTCCTCCGGTCGCGGGTTCTGGGGCGCTCCCGTACGCGCACGCGGTTCGTACGGACGGGCGAGACCAGGGCAAAGTCTACCGGCGCTCCTCCGCCTCCCGGGGGGCCTCTCGGCGACGCGAGCGCGGCAGAACCCTGAGCGCGTCCCCTATGTCCGCGACTTCCAGCACCTTCATACCCGGCGGGATCTTGCCCGGGTCGGCCGGTACCAGGGCGTGCGTGAAGCCCAGACGGTGTGCCTCGGCCAGTCTGCGCTGCACGCCCGTGACCCGTCTGACCTCGCCGGCGAGACCGACCTCACCGATCGCCACGAGATTCTTGGGCAGGGGGGTGTCGCTGGCCGCGGAGGCCAGGGCGAGGGCCACCGCCAGGTCCGCGGCGGGCTCGGAGAGTTTCACTCCGCCGACCGTCGCGGAGTAGATGTCCCTTTTGCCCAGTGCGCTGATTCTGCCCCGCTGTTCCAGCACCGCGAGCATCATCGACACCCGGGACGTCTCCAGGCCGGAGGTGGTGCGGCGGGGGGAGGGGATCTGGGAGTCGACCGTGAGTGCCTGGACCTCCGCGACCAGGGGGCGTTTGCCCTCCAGGGTGACGGTCAGGCAGGTGCCCGGCACGGGTTCCGCGCGGCGGGTCAGGAACAGGCCGCTGGGGTCGGCGAGGCCCGTGATCCCCTCGTCGTGCAGCTCGAAGCAGCCGACCTCGTCCGTGGCGCCGTAGCGGTTCTTGACGCCGCGCACCAGGCGGAGGCGGGCGTGGCGGTCGCCCTCGAAGTGCAGGACGACGTCCACGAGGTGCTCCAGCAGGCGCGGGCCCGCGATCGCGCCGTCCTTCGTGACATGGCCCACCAGGAGGGTGGACATGCCACGCTCCTTGGAGGCGCGGATGAGCGCGCCGGCGACCTCGCGGACCTGCGCCATGCCGCCGGGGGCGCCCTCGATCTCGGGGGAGGCGACGGTCTGCACCGAGTCGAGGATGAGCAGCGACGGCTTCACGGCGTCCAAGTGGCCGAGTACGGCGGCGAGGTCGGTCTCCGCGGCGAGGTAGAGGTCGTCGGCGAGCGCGCCGATGCGGTCCGCTCTGAGGCGGACCTGGCTCGCGGACTCCTCGCCGGTGACGTACAGGGTGCGGTGCTCGTCGCTCGCGGCCTTCGCGGCCACGTCGAGGAGGAGGGTGGACTTGCCCACGCCCGGTTCGCCGGCGAGCAGGACGACCGCTCCGGGGACCAGGCCGCCGCCGAGTACGCGGTCGAGTTCGGGGACGCCGGTGGTGCGGGCGGTGGCCTGGCGGCCGTCCACCTGGGCGATGGGGAGGGCGGAGGTGGTGACGCGGCCGGGGGCGGTCGTGCGGACCGCGGGCGTGCCGTACTCCTCGATCGTGCCCCATGCCTGGCACTCCGGGCAGCGGCCTAGCCACTTCGCGGTCTGCCAGCCGCATTCGGTGCAGCGGTAGGAGGGGCGGTCCTTGGCGGTCTTCGTACGGGCGGCCATGGGGGAAACGGTAGCGGTCGGCACTGACAGGGGTGCCTGCGGCGGCCTGCTGCTGTAGCGCGCTACGTGGGTGGGGGGTGCGGGGCCGGGGCGGGGGGGATCCGTCCTCGGTCCGCCGAACCAGTTACTTATGGGGGCTCTGGCATTTGACGGCGGCCGCTGCGGGCGGACACCCCCCGCCCCGTCCCCTCCCCGCCGTACGCGCCTGATGCCCCGGGCCGTGGCCGCTCCCCGCTGCCCGCGGCCTGCAGCCGCCCCCGCCTGCGCGCCGCCGTCGCCCCGGGCTGCGCGCCCCCCCCGCCGCGGGCATGCGTGCCTCCCCCAGTGCCTTAAGGGCCTGGGAGGTACCCCCAGGGCGGCGCGGGTGGGCTGGGGGTCCCCCTCTGGGGGAGGCACCTCGCTGACGCCGAGCTGCGCGACGCCCCCGCCTCGGCAACAACCCGGCAGCACCCGGAATCGGCCAGTTGTGCAGGGGAACAGGCCAGGGCAGGACCACCGCGTGTCCCCTTATGAGGGATCGTTTCACCCGTACGGAGTAAATGTGCTCAAGCTGCCGGAATGGCCGGCCATCGGCCGCCTACGGTCGCACGGGTGATGAGCAGCAGCCCGGAAACCTCGACCCGCACCACCGGCGCACACCGGGCGCACCGCGAGGCGCGTGACCGCGGCGCCGCGAGGACGCTGGCGCAGCGGACGCCTGCGCGCTACGAGCCGTACCTGGACGGGCTGTTCACCTACTGCCTGTCCGTACTGTGCGACCACGACACCGCGACGGCCGCGCTGGGTGACGTACTGGCGCTCGCGGAGCGGCGGGGCGGGCGCGCGCCCGAGGCCGCCGACGACCGCAGGGCCTGGCTGTACGCCCTGGCCCGCTGGTCGTGCCTGCGGAAGATGGCGGAGGCCAGGCAGAAACGTCAGCCCGGCCACGCGGCGGGCCGCCACGGCCCCCGGCCCAGGCCGGTCCCGGCCCAGGGACCGCCCGTCTCCGAGGAGGTGCAGCAGCGGCGGCGCCGCGAACTGGCCCTGCTCGCCTGGCCGGAGGCGGCCGGCACCAGCCCGGAGCAGCGCGAGGCCCTTGAGCTGGCCGTACGGCATCACCTGGCCGCCCACGAGGTCGCCGCCGTGCTGGGCCTGGACCTCGCCGCCGCCCGCGAACTCCTCGCCTCCGCCGCCTGCGAGGTGGAACGCACCCGCGCGGTGCTCGCCGTCGTGGAGACCGGCGGCTGCCCCGGCGTCGCCCGTCTCACCGGCGACCAGCAGCTCGTGCTCAGCACCGCCCTGCGCCGCGAACTGGTCCGGCACGTCGACGACTGCCCCCGCTGCCGGCGCGCCGCGGAACGTGCCGTGCCCGGCCGCTGGCCCGGCGCGAGCGTCACACCCGAGGCGCTGCCCGTACTGGAGGCCCCCCGCGCGGCCCTGCACGTCGCGATGGCGCACCACCCGCGCGCGCGGGGCGCGGCCGTCCCCCGCTTCGACCGGCGCGGCTTCCCGATGGACCCGAAGGACCGCGCCGCCCGCCGCGACCGGCTGCGCGCGCGTGCCGTCACGACGACCGTGGTCGCCACCGTCGTCGCCGCGCCGGTGATCGCTCTGTGGTCCGCCTACCGAGGCGGGCCCCTCGTCGACGACGGCGAGGGCGGCGGCCCCGGCGCCACCGCCGGCCGGGACCACGGGCCCGGCGGCCTCGAAGGGTCCGCCGCCGGCGGCGGCTACGAGAACGCCGGCAACGCCAGCACCCGGCCCGGCGGCGGCTTCGGCGAGGGCGCGTCCGATGTGTCCGTCGAGGTCATCAGCGTCAACGGGGTCGGTACGAAGGGTCCAGCGCAGCTCGAGGTGACGGCCGGGACCAGCGGTGACACCACCCTCATCACGCTCACAGCCTCCGGCGACGAGCCCGTGCGGTGGTCGGCCGCGACCGGAGCCCGCTGGCTGTATCTGAGCCGGTCGTCGGGAACCCTGCGGCCCGGAGAGTCGGTGACGGTCAAGGTGTACGTCGACCCGCTCCGCGAGCCCTCCGGGCACTGGCACGCGCGCGTGGCCGTCTCGCCCGCGGGCGTCATCGTCTCCATCGAGGGCTACGGCACCGTCCCCGGCCCCACCGACCCCGCGCCGGAGCCGCGGCCCAGCAGCCCCGGGAACCCCCCACCCGTCGACCCGGCCCCCACGCCGACGGCGTCCTCCGCCGAGCCGACCCCGAGCCAGCCGCCCTCGACGCCCACCCCCGAGCCGACTCCCAGCAGCTCCGCGCCGACCGACCCGGGCTCGTCGCCGCCGCCGAGCGACAGCGGCGACCCGAGCCCCTCCACGTCGTAGGCGATCAGCCGACCGGGTCCGCCGGGTGCGGGGCCAGCAGGGGGAGCTGCGAGGCCAGGCGCTGCTCGCACAGTTCGACCAGGCGGTCGTAGCCGGCCTTGCCCATCAGTTCGGTCAGTTCCGCCCGGTAGGAGACGTAGACCGGATCGCCCGCGCCGTGCGCCGAGGTCGCCGAGGTGCACCACCAGTGCAGGTCGTGGCCGCCCGGACCCCAGCCGCGGCGGTCGTACTCACCGATGGAGACCTGGAGAACACGGGTGTCGTCGGGGCGGTCGATCCAGTCGTACGTGCGCCGGACCGGCAGCTGCCAGCACACGTCCGGCTTGGTCTCCAGCGGCTCGCGGCCCTCCTTCAGGGCCAGGATGTGCAGCGAGCAGCCCGCCCCGCCCGCGAAGCCGGGGCGGTTCTGGAAGATGCACGAGCCGTTGAACGGGCGGGTCTGGCGCGAGCCCTCGTCGTCCTCGGAGACCCAGCCGTGCTCCGTGCCCTCGTCGTGGTGCTGCCAGATCTCCGGCGTGAGCCGCGCCACGTGCTCGGCGACGCGCTTCTCGTCGTCCTCGTCGGAGAAGTGGGCGCCCAGCGAACAGCACCCGTCGGCCGCGCGGCCCGCCTGGATGCCCTGGCAGCCGCTTCCGAAGATGCAGTTCCACCGGGAGGTCAGCCAGGTCAGATCGCAACGGAAGATCTGCTCGTCGTCCGCCGGATCGGGGAACTCCACCCATGCGCGGGCGAAGTCGAGCCCCTTCTCATCGGCTTCCAGGGCCTTCTTCGACAGCTTCGGTGCTTTCGCCCGCGAAGAATCCACGGCCGATTTGACCTTCTTGTCGTCCTTCGCCTTTTTCGTCTTTGGCACCCGTCCAGGGTAAGTCGCCGAACACCCCTGGCGGGACCGCTCCGCTCACGTCCCGAGGGGCGGAGCACGGCCCGGCTGGCAGTAGCGTTCCGTACATGAGACTCGGTGTCCTGGACGTGGGAAGCAATACGGTGCATCTGCTGGTGGTGGACGCGCACCCCGGCGCACGGCCGCTGCCCGCACACTCGCACAAGGCGGACCTGCGCCTGGCCCAGCTGCTCGACGAGGCCGGGGCCATCGGACCCGACGGGGTGGAGCAGCTGATCGCCGTAGTCCACGACGCCCTCCAGGCGGCCGAGGACAAGGGCGTGGAGGAGCTGCTCCCGTTCGCCACCTCCGCCGTGCGCGAGGCCACCAACGCCGACGAGGTCCTCACCCGCGTACACGAGGAGACCGGCGTCGCGCTCCAGGTCCTCAGCGGTGCCGAGGAGGCCCGGCTCACCTTTCTCGCGGTCCGGCGCTGGTTCGGCTGGTCGGCCGGAAAGCTGCTGGTCCTGGACATCGGCGGCGGCTCCCTGGAGATCGCCTACGGCATCGACGAGGAGCCCGACGCGGCCGTCTCCCTGCCGCTCGGTGCCGGCCGTCTCACCGCCGGCTGGCTTCCCGGCGACCCTCCCGACCCCGACGACATAAGGGCCCTGCGTCGTCATGTCCGCGCCCAGATCGCCCGTACGGTCGGTGAGTTCAGCCGCTTCGGCGCCCCCGACCATGTGGTCGCCACCTCCAAGACCTTCCGGCAGCTCGCCCGCATCGGCGGCGCCGCCCGTTCCGCGGACGGCCTCTACGTCCAGCGCGACCTCAAGCGCGAGTCCCTGGAGGCCTGGGTGCCGCGGCTGGCGGGCATGACCACCGCCGAGCGCTGTGAGCTGCCCGGCGTCTCCGAGGGGCGAGCGGGCCAGCTGCTGGCGGGCGCGCTGGTGGCCGAGGGCGCGATGGACCTGTTCGGGGTGGAGACCCTGGAGGTGTGTCCGTGGGCCCTCAGGGAGGGCGTCATTCTGCGCAAGCTGGACCATATGCCGACGTAGAGGGCGTTTTCGGGGGTTCGGGGGCGTACCCGGGTACAGGGCCGCGGGGCCCGCCTGCCTGCCGAAGTGAAGAACGGCGCACAGGCGGCCATCTCCCCCGGCCCGCCCGCCAAAGACACGTACGCTGTAGCTCGTGGCAGATCCAGTCGTGCGTATTCCGGATGCGAAGGTCGCGCTGTCCACGGCCTCCGTCTACCCGGAGTCCACGGCGACGGCCTTCGAGATCGCCGCGCGCCTCGGCTACGACGGTGTCGAGGTCATGGTCTGGAACGACCCGGTCAGCCAGGACGTCGACGCCCTGCGCCGGCTCGGCGACCACCACGGTGTGCCGATCCTCGCCGTGCACGCCCCCTGCCTGCTCATCACGCAGCGCGTCTGGTCGACGGACCCCTGGACCAAGCTCCAGCGGGCCCGCACGGCCGCCGAGAAGCTCGGCGCCACCACCGTCGTCGTCCATCCGCCCTTTCGCTGGCAGCGCTCGTACGCCCGCGACTTCGTCGGCGGGATCTGGCGGATGGCGAACGAGACCGATGTGCGGTTCGCCGTCGAGAACATGTACCCCTGGCGCTACCGCGACCGCGAGATGCTCGCGTACGCCCCCGACTGGGACGTCACCAAGGACGACTACCGCCACTTCACGATCGACCTCAGCCACACCGCGACCGCCCGCACCGACGCGATCCAGATGATCGACCGCATGGGCGACCGGCTCGGCCACGTCCATCTCGCCGACGGCCGCGGCTCCGCGAAGGACGAGCACCTGGTGCCCGGCCGCGGCACCCAGCCCTGCGCCGAGGTGCTGGAGCGGCTCGCCCGGACCGGCTTCGACGGCCATGTCGTCATCGAGGTCAACACCCGGCGCGCCATGTCCAGCGCGGAGCGCGAGGCCGACCTCGCCGAGGCCCTGGCCTACACCCGGCTGCACCTGGCGTCGGCGGCGAGGGTGCCGAGGCCATGACCGCGCAGACCTCCCGGCGCCGGGGCCGGCCGCCGCGCGCCGAGTCCGCGGACACCCGCGACCGCATCCTCGCCGCGGCCCGCGCGCAGTTCTCCGAGCGGGGCTACGAGAAGACGTCCGTCCGCGGCATCGCCAAGGCTGCCGAGGTCGACCCGGCACTGGTCCACCACTACTTCGGCACCAAGGAGCAGGTGTTCGAGGCGGCCATCGAGGACAGCATCGCGCCCGCGATCAGCGCCGCGGACTCCGTCGCCGACGGCCCGCTGGACGGTGTGGGGGAGCGGCTGACCCGCTTCTTCTTCGGCGTCTGGGAGAACCCGGCCACCCGTACGTCCCTGCTCGCCGTGGTGCGCTCCGCCGTCAACAACGAGACCGCCGCCGCCGTCTTCCGGCATCTGGTCGCCGCCCAGCTGCTGCGCCGGATCGCCGGGGAGCTGGACGCGCCCGACGCCGAGCTGCGGGCCGAGCTGGCGGCGGCGCAGCTGGTCGGTACGGCGATGCTGCGGTACGTGATCAAGGTGGAGCCGCTGGCCTCGGCCGAGCCGGAGCAGATCGTCGCGCGGCTGGCCCCGGTCGTACAGCTGCATCTGACCGGGTCCTGAGCCCCCTCCGCGGCCCGTTCGCACAAGAAGTCGCAGGGGCGGTCGCACTGAGATACGCGTCCCGCATTCCGGACAGCGCGTCCCGGCACCTGGATGACCGGCGTACGCTCGTTAGCAGTCAGAGGTCTCTCTGACCGCAAGTCTTCTCTGATCGCAGTCTCTGAAGGAGCGAGCGACGATGCCCGAGCTGAGGTCCCGCACAGTCACCCACGGCCGCAACATGGCGGGCGCCCGCGCCCTTATGCGCGCCTCCGGTGTACCCGGTGCGGACATCGGCCGGAAGCCCATCATCGCCGTCGCCAACTCCTTCACCGAGTTCGTGCCCGGCCACACCCACCTCCAGCCGGTCGGCCGGATCGTCAGCGAGGCGATCCGGGAGGCGGGCGGCATCCCGCGCGAGTTCAACACGATCGCCGTGGACGACGGCATCGCGATGGGCCACGGCGGCATGCTGTACTCCCTGCCCTCCCGCGACCTGATCGCCGACTCGGTGGAGTACATGGTCGAGGCGCACTGCGCCGACGCCCTGGTCTGCATCTCCAACTGCGACAAGATCACCCCGGGCATGCTCAACGCGGCCCTGCGCCTGAACATCCCGACGGTCTTCGTCTCCGGCGGCCCCATGGAGTCCGGCCGGGCCACCCTGGTCGACGGCACGGTCCGTACCCTCGACCTGGTCGACGCGATCTCCGACGCGGTGAACGACAAGATCTCGGACGAGGACATCCTCCGCATCGAGGAGAACGCCTGTCCGACCTGCGGCTCCTGTTCGGGCATGTTCACCGCCAACTCGATGAACTGCCTCACCGAGGCGATCGGCCTGTCCCTGCCCGGCAACGGCTCGGTCCTGGCCACCCACACGGCCCGCCGCCGCCTCTACGAGGACGCCGCCCGCACGGTCATGGACATCACCCGGCGCTACTACGAGCAGGACGACGACACCGTCCTGCCGCGCTCCGTCGCCACCTTCGCGGCCTTCGAGAACGCCATGGCCCTCGACATCGCCATGGGCGGCTCCACCAACACGATCCTGCACCTGCTGGCCGCCGCCCAGGAGGCGGGCGTGCCCTTCGGACTCGACGAGATCAACGCGGTCTCGCTCCGCGTGCCGTGCCTGGCCAAGGTCGCGCCGAACGTGGCCAAGGACCGTACGTACTACATGGAGGACGTCCACCGCGCCGGCGGCATCCCCGCCCTCCTCGGTGAACTGCACCGCGCGGGCCTGCTGAACGAGGACGTCAACTCCGTCCACAGCGCCACCCTCGCGGACTGGCTCAAGACCTGGGACGTGCGCGGCGGTTCGCCCTCCCCCGAGGCCGTGGAGCTGTGGCACGCGGCCCCGGGCTGTGTGCGCTCCGCGGAGGCCTTCTCCCAGTCCGAGCGCTGGGACACCCTCGACACCGACGCCGAGAACGGCTGCATCCGCTCCGCCGAGCACGCCTACTCCAAGGACGGCGGCCTCGCCGTCCTCAAGGGCAACCTCGCCGTCGACGGCTGTGTGGTCAAGACGGCCGGTGTCGACCCGTCGATCTGGACCTTCGAGGGCCCGGCCGTCGTCTGCGAGTCGCAGGAGGAGGCCGTCCAGAAGATCCTCACCCAGCAGGTCAAGGAGGGCGACGTCGTCGTCATCCGCTACGAGGGCCCCAAGGGCGGCCCCGGCATGCAGGAGATGCTCTACCCGACCTCGTACCTCAAGGGCCGGGGCCTCGGAAAGGCCTGCGCCCTGATCACCGACGGCCGCTTCTCCGGCGGCACCTCGGGCCTGTCGATCGGCCACGCCTCCCCCGAGGCGGCCTCGGGCGGCACCATCGCCCTGGTCGAGGACGGCGACCGCATCCGCATCGACATCCCGCGGCGGACGATCGAGCTGCTCGTCGACGACGCCGAACTCGCCCGCCGCGAGCAGGCGTTGGGCGGGGTGTACGCGCCCAGGAACCGTGAGCGCAAGGTGTCCGCGGCGCTGCGCGCGTACGCGGCGATGGCCACCAGCGCGGACAAGGGCGCCGTGCGGGACGTGACGAAGCTGGGCTGAGACCCCTGAAGTCCCCCCCCGGGGGCCGTCCCGTTCCTTCGCGGCCGGCCTCCCCACGGGCCGCCTTCCCTTCCGGGAGGCGGCCCTTCGTCATGTCACCAGACCGCCGGGTTCCGGGCCGCCACGGAGAACACTGTGCCGTCGGGGGCGGAGGCGTACACGCGCGTGCCGGAGACGACCGGCGCGGGCAGATAGGCGGGTACGACGTCCGAGGCGTCGGCGGGGCGCGGAGGCGTCTGCCCCAGCAGCCGGCCGTTGCCCGCGTCCACCGCGAGGAGACGTCCGTCGGGGGTGGAGACGTACACCTGCCCGCTGTCGGCGACCGGATCCGAGCCACGGCTCACGGCGGTCTCCAGGATCCAGATCCGCTTGCCCGCGTCCATGTCCACCGCCTCCAGCGAACCGCCCGCGGTCAGCAGATAGACCGTGTTCCCGCGTACGCCGACCCGCGGATCGTCGCGCGACACGGGCAACTGCACCCGGCGCGACGTACCGCTCGCCGGGTCGTAGCGCACGACCGCGCTCACGTCCTCGTGCAACTGGTCGGCGGCCACCAGGAAGAGGGATCCCTCGTGGGAGCCGACCGGCTTCAGCTCCCCCCGCAGCTCCGCCTTCCACCGCACCTCACCCGTCCCCGGGTCGAGCGCCACCACCTTGCTGCTCCCGTCACTCAGCGCGTCCACGGCGTACGCCAGCGGATCCCCGGCGAACGACATGAAGTACGGCGTGCTCAGTCCCTCGACGCGATGGCTCCACACCGGCTCGCCCGTGGCGCTGTCCACCCCGGTGATCCCGCCGTCCGCCCCGGTGAGCAGCAGCATGTCTCCGGCCGGCCGGAGGGCGACGTGCGCGGGCATCTCCCGTTCCCAGAGCGGCTCGCCCGACGCGGGGTCGAGGCCCGCCATCCGGCTGCTCTCCTCCGCCATGGGCTGCACGAGACCGCCCGACAGCACGGGCGGCGAGCTGACCCGGGAACCGGCTGTGGCGGTGCGCCACAGCACGGAACCGTCGGACGGGGAGAGGGCGAACACCGTCCCCGGCCGCGCGCACAGCACCGCCGAACTCCCGTACGAGCACTGGGCGGAACCCTCCTCGCCCCGTACCGGGCGGGTCTCCCACGCGCGGACCGCGGCCGTGGCCGGATGCCGGTCACCGGCCGGGCGGCGGGGCTCCCCGCCGCCCCCGGCGAGGGCGAGAACCGTGCCGGTGACCGCCAGCACGAGCGCCGCCCCGCCCGCGACCACGGCGAGCCGTCGGCGCGAGCGGCGCGGTGCCGTGGGAGGCGCCGCACGGGACGGTTCCTCCATGCGGGGCTCCGGCCGCTCCACCCCGCCCGTGCGCTGCGTCGGTATGAACGCCTGGGTGTCGTAGGAGGCGGCCACCGACCGCAGCTCCCGCATCAGTTCGTCCGGAGTGGGCCGCTCCGCGGGCTCCTTGGCCAGACACCGCGACACCAGGGGGGCGAGGCCGTCGGGGACGCCGGTCAGATCGGGCTCGTCGTGCACGACCTGGTAGGCGACGACATAGGGGCTGTCGGAGTCGAACGGACCCCGGCCCGTCGCCGCGTGCACCATCACCGACCCGAGCGCGAAGATGTCGGCCGCGGGCCCGACCTCACGCGGGCGACGGAACTGCTCGGGAGCCATGAACGGCGGCGTACCGATCAACTTCCCGGTCTCGGTCCGCAGTTCGCTGTCCTTCGGACGGGAGATCCCGAAGTCGATCACTTTCGGCCCGTCCTCGGCGAGCAGGACGTTGCTCGGCTTCAGGTCCCGGTGCACCACACCGACCCGATGGATGTCGCGCAGCGCCTCCGCCAGCCCCGCCATCAGCCGGCGCAACTGCTCGGTGTTCATCGGCCCGTTCCGCTTCACCTGATCGGAGAGCGTGGGGCCGGGGATGAACAGGGTCGCCATCCAGGGCCGTTCGGCATCCGGGTCGGCGTCCACCACCGACGCCGTGAACGCGCCGCTCACCCGTCGGGCCGCGGCCACCTCCTGCCGGAACCTGCCCCTGAACTCGGGATCCCTGGCGAACTCGGCATGCACGACCTTGACGGCCAGCGTCATCCCCGAGGTGCTGCGCGCCTGATGGACGACGCCCATGCCGCCGGAGCCGAGACATGACTCCAACAGGTAGTGCCCGGCGTACTCGGGAAGTTCCGCTTCCGCGTCGATGCCGGCGTTGCCCTGCGGCGCCATGAACCACCCCCGTGCCGTTCGTCCGCGCCCGCGACGCGAGGAGCCTAGTCGATGGTTCGTGCGATACCGAGGCGGCTTGCTAGCCTCCAAGTGCGAGTCGCGCACGGTGTTTTCAGGGCGTGATTCGAGACAATCAGCGGGCCCCCGCGCCGAGCCGGGGCCGACGGGGGAGGTTTCCATGGCTGTCGAGCACGCCGAAGAGGCCGAGGGCACGATCGAGGCGCAGTCCGCCGAGACGTCCGGCCTGCGCTACTACTCGGTCGCCCCTGGCGTCCGTCTCAACGTCCGCAGCGGCCCGGGCACCGGCTACCGCATCCTGCGGCTCCTGCCCGAGGGCGCCAAGGTCCCGATCTACTGCCAGACGCCCGGCACCACGGTGACCGGCCCCTACGGCACGTCCAACATCTGGGACAACATCAGCATCGGCGAGTTCGTCGCCGACGCGTACGTGAACACGGGCAGCGACGGTTACGTCGCCTCGCGCTGCGGCTGACGGGACGGGACGGGGCACAGCCGGCCCGGCGCGACCCGGCCGCCTCGACAAGGGCTGATTCGGCCGGTGCTCCTTCCGTGTGGGCTCCTTCGACGTGGGCCGACCCAGGGTGCCCCCGGAGGAGCCCGCGCCGCCCCGGGACATAATCGAGCCGTGAGCGACAAGCAGAACGGCAACGGCACCCCGGACCAGGCGGAGGGCTCCCACCCCGGCGGCCCCGCCCCCGAGCCCATCCGCCTCTTCGGCACCACCTGGGTGAACCGCGACAACGGCTACGGCCTGCGCCGCGTCGGTGCCGCCGTCGGCTCGCTCGCCCTGGCCGCGGCCGCCTGCCTGGTCCTGCGCTTCGCCTACGAGGGCCTCGAGATCGCGGACATCGGCTCCTTCGTCACGGTCCTGGTGATCGTGATGTTCGCGGGGTCCAGCGCCCTCGCCTTCGGCCACACCTGGGAGAGCTACCGCAAGCGCCCCGACCCCGACCGCCAGGCCTCCCTGCGCGGCCTGCTGGCCATCGGCTTCATCGGCTCCCTGCTCGCCTACTTCTTCCGCTCACTCACCGAGGCCCCCGGCGAGAAGCTGCGCCGCCAGGAGTACGAGGCGGCCCTCGAGCAGCACCAGAAGCGCTCGGCCCGCCGTACCGGCAACCCGTCCAAGAAGCGCCGCCGCTCCTGACGACGCCGAGGGCGACCCCGTGGCGTCCGTTCCTGAGGAAGGCGGCCGGAAGTCCCACCCCCAGCGCCGCCACGGACAACCGTCCGAAACCCACCGGCACCCCGCCAGGGACCGCCCGAAACCCCCGCCCCGAGCCCGGCCCCGAGGCACGATGAGCCCATGACGGCTCCCACCCGCTCCGCCCGAGCCCACTCCTTCAACGCGGCCGCGGCCCAGTACGCCGCCAACCGCCCCTCGTATCCACCCGCCCTCCTCGACGCCGTCGAAGAACTCGCCGGCCGCCCTCTCGAGGGTGCCCGCGTCGCGGACGTCGGCGCCGGTACGGGGCGGGCGACCGCCCTGCTGCGAGCCCGGGGCGCCGACGTGATCGCGGTCGAGCCCGGCCCCGGCATGGCCGCCGAGTTCCGCAGGGCGCTCCCCGACGTGCCCCTGGTCCGGGGCGACGGCAACCACCTCCCCCTCGCCCCCGCCTCCCTCGACCTCGTCACCTACGCCCAGTCCTGGCACTGGACCGACCCCGCCCGCTCGGTCCCGGAGGCCCAGCGCGTGCTGCGCCCCGGCGGCGCGCTGGCGCTGTGGTGGAACACCAGCGCCCTGGACGTGCCGTGGATCGCCGAGGCGTCTGCCCGCCTGGCCCGCCACTTCGACATCGACGTCGAGGCGGAGAAGAAGATCGGCACCCACGCCGGAGTCGCCGACCCCGAAGGGCGCCTCGACTTCGCACGCCGGCACCTGCGCTGGAGCCGCCGCGTCTCCCTCGACACCCATCTCGCCAACCTCGGCAGCCACTCGATCCTCCTCACCGACACCGAGGAACGCCGCACCGCCTTCTTCGCCGAGGAGCGCCGGCACCTGCAGCGGGTCTTCCCCGACGGAATCGTCGAAGAGACCTACGACCTCGACGTGCTGGTCGCCCTGACCGCCGTCTGATCCCACGCGACGGCCCACCCCTCCAGGGCCGCCGCACACACGTGGCCCATACCTGCACGATCCCGGCGCGCCGCCCGTTCGAACCGCAGGGCGGCGCGCCTCCGTGCGGCAGCCGCAGGATGGCTGAGTGCCCCGGGACCCGGACGACGATCCCGGCCTCCCCCCGGTCCTCGGCCCCGACTCGGCCGATGTCCCAGGCCGCCGCCCTCGCCACGGCCGACGCCGACCCGCCCGGGACGCCCTCGAAGGCCTCCCACCCACGAGCCCCATGGCCGTAACGGATCAGAGCGCCGCGATGCCCCGCCACAGGATCCGCGCCTCCTGCCACAGCACCCGCGCCTCGCCCCGCGACGCAGCCGGCCCGAGTCCACCGCCGCAGCGCAGAACGCTTGACGCGCCCTGGACCCCGGAGGATTATTCATCACATGGTGAATTACTCGTCCGAG
Organism: Streptomyces sp. NPDC048600; assembly: GCF_055587025.1. Taxonomy (NCBI): domain Bacteria; kingdom Bacillati; phylum Actinomycetota; class Actinomycetes; order Kitasatosporales; family Streptomycetaceae; genus Streptomyces; species Streptomyces sp. NPDC048600. The sequence continues at coordinate 236,493 of NZ_JBVJGZ010000012.1, forward strand.
CCGCCGGACACCCACCCCGCACTCCAGGACACCCCCGCCGTCCACGCCGTCGGCCTCACCGTCGTACGCGGCCCCCGAACCGTCCTGCGCGGCCTCGACTTCACCGTCCCGCGCGGCCAGATCACCGGACTCCTCGGCCCCTCCGGCTGCGGCAAGTCCACCCTCATGCGCGCCGTCGTCGGCACCCAGGCCAAGGTCACCGGCACCCTCGACGTACTCGGCCACCCCGCCGGCCACCCCCGCCTGCGCACCCGCATCGGCTACGTCACCCAGGCCCCGTCCGTCTACGACGACCTGACTGTCCGCCAGAACCTCGACTACTTCGCGGCGATCCTCACCCCCGGCCGCGCGGCCGCCGCGCGACGCGATGCCGACGTCACCCGCGCCATCGACGACGTCGACCTCACCAGCCACGCCGACGCCCTGGCCGGCAACCTCTCCGGCGGACAGCGCAACCGCGTCTCCCTCGCCGTCGCCCTCCTCGGCACCCCCGACCTGCTCGTCCTCGACGAACCCACCGTCGGCCTCGACCCCGTACTCCGCCGCGACCTGTGGAACCTCTTCCACGACATCGCCACCCGGCGCGGCACCACCCTCCTCGTCTCCTCCCACGTCATGGACGAAGCCGAGCGCTGCCACCGCCTCCTGCTCATGCGCGACGGACTGATCCTCGCCGACGACAGCCCCGACGCCCTGCGCACCCGCACCCGCACGGACACCGTCGAGGAGGCCTTCCTCCACCTCGTCGACGAGGCGACCGCCGCCGCGACCCCGAAAGAGACCGCCCGATGACCACCACGACCGCACCGGCCCCCGCGGCGAACGCCCCCACCGGCGCCCTCAACGCCTCCCGCACCCTCGCCACCGCCGCCCGCGTCCTGCGCCAGCTGCGCCACGACCCGCGCACCATCGCGATGATGATCCTCATCCCGTGCGTGATGCTCTTCCTGCTGCGCTACGTCTTCGACGGCAGCCCCGAGGTCTTCGACAACATCGGCGCCTCCCTCCTCGGCATCTTCCCGCTGATCACCATGTTCCTGGTGACCTCCATCGCCACCCTGCGCGAACGCACCTCCGGCACCCTCGAACGCCTCCTCGCCATGCCCCTCGGCAAGGGCGACCTGATCGCCGGCTACGCCCTCGCCTTCGGCGCCCTGGCCGTCGTGCAGTCCGCCCTCGCCACCGGGCTCGCCCTGTGGTTCCTCGGCCTGGACGTCACCGGCTCCGCCTGGCTGCTCCTCCTGGTCGCGCTGCTCGACGCCCTGCTCGGCACCGCCCTCGGTCTGTTCGTCTCCGCCTTCGCCTCCTCCGAGTTCCAGGCCGTCCAGTTCATGCCGGCCGTGATCTTTCCCCAGCTCCTGCTGTGCGGACTGTTCACCCCGCGCGACAACATGCACCCCGCCCTGGAAGCCGTCTCCGACGTGCTGCCGATGTCGTACGCCGTCGACGGTATGAACGAGGTCCTCAGGCACACCGACATGACCGCCGCCTTCGTCCGCGACGTCCTGATCGTCGCCGGATGCGCCCTGCTCGTCCTGGGCCTCGGCGCCGCCACCCTCCGCCGCCGCACCACCTGACCCCCGGCCCGCGCCCGTCCCGCCCACCGGACAGCGGCCCCGCCCGCGCCACCCCGATGGGAGGATGAACCCGGACGACGCACATCCCGGAGGGCACCTGAGTCATGACCCAGAAAGTCGCAGTCCTCGGCACCGGCAAGATCGGCGAAGCCCTGCTCAGCGGAATGATCCGTGGCGGCTGGTCCCCCGCCGATCTCCTGGTCACCGCCCGCCGTCAGGAACGGGCCGACGAACTCCGCACGCGTTACGGGGTCAGCCCCGTCACCAACGCCGAGGCCGCCAAGACCGCCGACACCCTGATCCTCACGGTCAAGCCGCAGGACATGGGCAGCCTCCTCGACGAACTCGCCCCGCACATCCCCGCCGACCGCCTGGTCATCAGCGGCGCGGCGGGCATTCCCACCTCCTTCTTCGAGGAGCGCCTCGCCGCCGGCACCCCGGTCGTCCGTGTCATGACGAACACGCCCGCCCTCGTCGACGAGGCCATGTCCGTCATCTCCGCGGGCAGCCACGCCACCGCCGAGCACGTGGCCCACGCCGAGGAGATCTTCGGCGCCGTCGGCAAGACCCTGCGCGTGCCCGAGTCCCAGCAGGACGCCTGCACCGCCCTGTCCGGCTCCGGCCCGGCCTACTTCTTCTATCTGGTCGAGGCCATGACCGACGCGGGCATCCTGCTCGGCCTGCCCCGCGACAAGGCCCACGACCTCATCGTCCAGTCCGCCATCGGCGCCGCGACGATGCTCCGCGACAGCGGCGAACACCCGGTCAAGCTCCGCGAGAACGTCACCTCGCCCGCCGGCACCACCATCAACGCCATCCGCGAGCTCGAGAACCACGGCGTACGGGCGGCCCTCATCGCCGCCCTCGAAGCCGCCCGCGACCGCAGCCGCGAACTCGCGTCCGGCAACAGCTGACCCACCCCGGGCGCGGCAGGCCACCCAGCCCGCCGCGCCCGGAGCAGTGCCTTCAGAAGGCCGCCTTCGCAGCCACCCCCGAGCGGGCCCCGGCCCCGACGTCGGCGGCGGGCAGCAGCCCGATCGCCCGGTAAGCGGCGTCCACGGTCGGCCGGGCCATCGCCCGAGCCTTCTCCGCGCCGCCCCTCAGCACCTCCTCCACATACGCGGGATCCGCGCACAGCTCCTTGTGCCTGGCCTGTAGGGGCCTGAGGAGTTCGACCACGGCCTCCGCGGTGTCCTTCTTCAAGGCGCCGTACGACTCGTACGCACCGCTCAGCTCCGCCGGGTTCCCGTCCGTGCACGCCGCGAGGATCTCCAGCAGATTCGCCACGCCCGGCCGCGCCTCCCGGTCGTACACGACGTCGCTCCCGCTGTCGGTCACGGCCCGCATGACCTTCCGCCGCACCACGTCCGGCTCGTCCAGCAGATAGACGATCCCTGGCCCCACGTCGTCGCTCTTGCCCATCTTCGACGTCGGTTCCTGGAGGTTCATCACCCGCGCGGCCACCCCGGGATGCGTCGCCCTCGGCACCACGAAGGTGTGCCCGTAGCGCTGGTTGAACCGCACCGCCAGATCCCGGGTCAGCTCCACATGCTGTGTCTGGTCGTCCCCCACCGGCACCTCGTCCGTCCCGTACGCCAGGATGTCCGCCGCCATCAGCACGGGATACGTCAACAGCGACAGCCGGACACTCCCGCCCCGCTCACGCTCCCGCGCCGCCTTCTCCTTGTACTGGACCATCCGCCGCATCTCCCCGTCGGTGGCCACACACTCCATGACGTACGACAGCCGAGCGTGCTCGTCGACATGGCTCTGCACGAACACGGTGCACAGGTCCGGGTCCAGCCCCGAGGCCAGCAGCAGCGTGGCCGCCTGCCGGCTCAGCCGCCGCACCCGCGCGGGGTCGTGGTCCACGGTCAGCGCGTGCAGGTCCACGACGCAGAACAGCGCGTCCGCCCGATGCTGGTCCACCGCGGCCCACCGCCGCATGGCCCCCAGATAGTTCCCCAGCGTCAGATGCCCGGTCGGCTTGACCCCGCTGAAGACCCGCTTCATCTCCTACCTCCTGGTCGGGACCGCCGCACCCACCGGCCGGCCCCTCAGGAGGGAGAAACAAGAACGGCCGCCGAGGCGGCGGCCGAAGATCGCATACGTGAGTCCGGCCGCCGTCAGGCGGCCCACCACTGCTGGTTGCACGTACGCGTAGTCATGGGGTCACAGTACGCCTCACGTGGGTGCTCAGGGGGAGGTTGACACGGCGTGTCTCCGTCCGTAGTGTTCTCCGAGTTGTCCGACGTGAGCGCCGACCGAGTCGGTCCCCGGACAGCCATTCCGCAAGTACCAACCATTCTCGACACGCAGTCGGTCTGTCCTGCTGCTGCCGCATGATTGGCATGCGTATTTGCGAAATGAGGAATCCGCGTTCGAAAGGACGCAGGCCCCCGATTAGCTCGGGCGCCGGGAATCCGCTAAAGTCTCACTCGTCGGAACGGCCCGAGCGGCCGGGAAGACAAACCCTCCTGACTGGGAGTCAGACGCCGAAAGGATCTGATAGAGTCGGAACCGCCGGAAAGGGAAACGCGAAAGCGGGAACCTGGAAAGCACCGAGGAAATCGGATCGGAAAGATCTGATAGAGTCGGAAACGCAAGACCG